>DATJMP010000027.1:0-22665 GCA_035508655.1 Bryobacteraceae bacterium | reverse complement strand
GGACGGACCAGGCGGAAACCGAGCCAGGGTGCGTCGGTCATGTACCAGATGCTTTTGGGAAGCTGGGGATCCTGCTGCTTCCAGGAAGGATCGGAGGCAACGCGGGCGGTGCAGGTGACGGCGGCCGCGGGATCATTCCAGGAGCCGCCGCGGACCGCGTGTGGGTAAGGGGCGGACGGTTTCACCCACGGATTGACGGCGTCGCCGGGCGTATAGGGCACGTACTGGTCGAGCGTCCACTCCATGACGTTGCCCAGCATATCGTAAAGACCCCAGGCATTCGGCTTTTTTGTGGCCACTTCATGGTACTTGCCGCCGCTGTCGGCTTCGTACCAGGCGGAATCGGAGAGAGGCGCCGGAACAGCATCGCCGGCGCGGCAGGCGTATTCCCATTCGGCTTCGGTGGGCAGGCGATAGAATTCGCCGGTCTTGGCGCTCAGCCACTCGGCGTACTTGTTGGCGGCGTGCTGGGTCATGCTGATGGCGGGAAAGCCATGAATACCCATGCCGAAGCTCATTTCGACATAGGGCCTGGTGGGGCGGCTGACGGCGTCGACGGCGGCGTCGGGCCGGCCGGTTTCTCCGGCCTGTGCGGCGAACATGAAGAGGCGATATTCGTCCCAGGTGACCTCGTGGACCTGCATCCAGAAGGTGTCGAGACGGACCTTGTGAGGCGGCTGTTCGTCCTTTTTCGCGGTCGAACCCATGGTGAATTCGCCGGCGGGGATGAGCGCCATGCCGTAGGAGACGGTGGTGTTGGGAATGGTGACGCGGTAGGAATGGCGGACGTCTTTGGCACGCGTGGGAATGCGGGCGGCGATGCGGCGGACATTGGCGCGCTCGGCGGCGGCTTCTTTGGCGGAGGTTTCGGCGAAGCCAGTGAGGGCAAGTATGGCAGCCAATAAGGTAAAAGCGACCAACCGCTCCCTCACGCTCCCACCCCAGCAAACCAAAAACCGGTTTGCCGGGGACCCCGGGGTCGCGCCTCGGATTCGGTACGCGGCTCTGTTTCGAGGCACAGCTCCGTTTCGGGGCGCGGTCGACGACCGTGGCGCGCGCGTCGGCAGGCGGTGCGTCGGCATCCGGCTCAGATCAGCTTTGTGACGCCGGGAGTGGCGCGGGGCTTGACCTCCAGGCTGCCGTTCCAGTCGAGGGTATCGGGGAACAGCTTCTCCTGAGAGTTGAGCGCCTGCTCCCAGGTGACCTGTTCGCCGGTGTAAGCCGCCATCCGGCCCATCATGGCCAGCAGTGTGCTGGTGGCCATGCGGCGGCCGTCGTTGATGGGCTCGTGTTTCCGGATGGAGGCGAAGAGGAGGTCGTGCTCGCGCTGGTACATGTTGTATTGCTGGCCGGTGAAGCGCCAGTTGGTTTTGCCGGCGATGCGCGGGCCGGCGGGACCGCCGATGGTGCAGGTGCCGTCGGTGCCGAGGATGTAATCGGAATTCTCGTTGTAGCAGCCGGTGATCTGGCGGCAGCCGAGAAAAGCGCGGACGCCATTGGGATAGATGTAGTTCACTTCGAAATGGTCGAAGATGTTGCCGCCTTCCGCTGCGACGGCGCGGCCGCCGACGCCTACGCAGCTCACGGGCGGCTGGTCGTGCATCGCCCAGGCGATCTTGTCGACGCTATGCACGGCCTGCTCCACGATGCTGTCACCGCAAAGCCAGACGAAGTTGTACCAGTTGCGGATCTGCCACTCGACATCGCTCATGCCCGCCGGGCGAGCGCTGGCGGGCGGGATAGGCTTGACGGGATTGGTGTAATAAGTGGCGTAATAGGCCACCAGGCGGCCGATGGCGCCGCCCTCCATCTGCGCGAAGGTGTCCTGGATCATGTTGTTATAGCGCCAGCAGAAGCCGGCGACCAGGGAGAGATTCTTCTGGCGGGCGCGGTCGGAGGTGGCCATGACGGAGCGGACGCCGGGAGCGTCCGTGGAGATCGGCTTTTCGCAGAAGACGTGCTTGCCGGCATCGATGCAGGCGGCCAGATGGCCCGGGCGGAAGCCGGGAGGGGTGGCGAGCAGGACGACGTCCGCGCCGCTGTCAACGACTTTTCGATAGGCATCAAGACCCAGAAACTGCTTTGACGGTTCGACCTTGACGCGCGCGGCGGTCTTGGAGATTTTCTGCAAAGAGTCCAGACAATGGTCGATCTGGGACTGGTCGATATCGGCGACGGCGGTGAGCTCGGCGTAATCGTCGGCGGCAAGCGCCTGGGAGGCAGCGCCGGTACCGCGTCCGCCGCAGCCGACGAGGCCCACCTTGATGGCGTTGGTGACGGTTTGGGCGCGGATGAGGGCGGGAAATCCGGCGGCTACCACGGCCGCGGTTTTCAAAAAGTCGCGGCGTTCCGCGGGCTTACGTTCTTCCGGCATAGTTTCCCATTTTACATGTGCCGCCGGGCCGTTTTGCCTACTTGCCATGCGGTATACTCTCGTCGAAACGCTGCCGGTAGCTGGCGGGCGGCGCGGAACGACTTTTATGTGGATAGTCCGGTTAGCGCTTGGCCGCCCGTACACGTTCGTGGTGATGGCGATCCTGATTGCCATCCTGGGCGTCACTTCCATTCTCAGCATGCCGGTGGATATCTTTCCGTATATCGACATTCCAGTGGTGAGCGTGCTCTGGGTGTATTCCGGGCTATCGCCGGAGGAGATGGCGAACCGGGTGGTGACGGGGTTCGAGAGAAGCCTGACTTCGAACGTCAACGACATTGAACATATCGAATCGCAATCGTATTCCGGCTATGCGGTAGTCAAGATCTACTTTCATCCAAACGTGAAGATCGACATGGCGGTAGCGCAGACCACGGCCACCATGCAGACCGCGCTGCGGCAGATGCCGCCGGGGATGTTTCCGGCCAATATTCTGAAATACGACGCATCGAGCGTGCCGATCCTGCAACTGGGGCTTTCCAGCAAAACGCTGCGCGAGCAGGAGATTTTCGATATCGGGAATAACTTCATCCGCACGCCGCTGGGGACGGTGCAAGGCGCGTCGGTTTCGTATCCGTTCGGCGGGAAGCAGCGGGCGGTGATGGTGGACCTGAACCTGGACGAACTGTATGCCAAACAGCTTTCGCCCATCGACGTATCCAACGCGCTGAACCTGCAGAACCTGATCCTCCCGGCGGGGACGGCCAAAATGGGGGACACCGAGTACCAGGTGCAGGTCAACAGCAGCCCGATCCTGATGAACGCCCTGAACGACCTGCCCATCAAGACGGTGAACGGCGCGACCGTGTACATCAAGGACGTCGCCCAGGTGCGGGACGGGTTTCAGGTGCAAAACAACATCGTGCGCACGAACGGCTCGCGCGGAGTGCTGATTACGATTACGCGGAACGGGCAGGCCTCGACGCTGGGCATCGTGAACGCGGTGAAGAAGGAGCTGCCGCGGATTCTGGCCAACGTGACGCCGGAGCTGAAGGTGACGGCACTGGCGGACCAGTCGGTTTTCGTGCGGGCTTCGATCAACGGCGTGCTGCGGGAGGCGCTGATTGCCGCCGGTCTGACCGGGATGATGATTCTGCTGTTCCTGGGAAGCTGGCGGAGCACGCTGATCGTGTGCATTTCCATTCCTCTATCGATCCTCACTTCGCTGTGCGTGCTCAGCCTGCTGGGACAAACCATCAACGTGATGACGCTGGGCGGGCTGGCGCTGGCGGTCGGCATCCTGGTAGACGATGCAACGGTGGAGATCGAGAACACGCACCGGAACTTCGCCATGGGGAAGCCCATCATCCGCGCGGTGCTGGACGGGGCTTCGCAGATTGCCGTGCCGACCTTCGTGGCGACGCTTTCCATCTGCATCGTGTTCGTGCCGGTGCTGCTGCTGACCGGAACCGCACGTTACCTGTTTACGCCGCTGGCGATGGCGGTGGTGTTCGCCATGCTGGCCTCCTACCTGCTTTCGCGCACGCTGGTGCCGACCATGATGGCGTACCTGCTGGAATCGGAGGTGACGTCGACGGAGCGGCGGCGAAGCCTGTTCCAGCGCGGCCATCAGCTTTTCAACCATGCCTTCGAGGAACTGCGCTACCGATATGTGGGGCTGCTGGACTGGGCGCTGCGGCACCGCGGGCGGACACTGGCAGCGTTCGGAACCTTTTTCGTGGCGTCGCTGGGTCTGGGGATGCTGGTGGGCGAGGATTTCTTCCCGGCGGTGGATTCCGGGCAGATGCGGCTGCACGCGCGCGGACCTGCGGGCACGCGGATTGAAGAGACCGAAGTGCGCTTTTCCGACCTGGAGCGCGAGATCCGTTCGGTGATTCCCCCGGACGAAGTCGATATGATCATCGACAACATCGGGATACCGAACAGTTGGCCGGCGATCGCACAGGGAGACATCCCGACCATCTCCGCCGCCGACGGCGAAATCCTGATTTCACTGAACAAGGATAAGCACGGCCCGACGCGCGATTACGAGGTGATGCTGCGCAAGCGGCTGCGTGAGCGATTCCCGGATATGACATTTTTCTTCCAGCCGGCCAACATCACCAGCCAGATTCTGAACTTCGGGCTGCCGGCTCCGATCGATCTGCAGGTGGTGGGGCGGAATGCGGATGCGAACTACGCCATCGCGCAAAAACTGGCGCGGCGGATTGCGCGCATTCCAGGCGCGGCCGACGTGCACGTGCACCAGGTGGCGGACCAGCCGGTGATCCGCGTGGACGTGGACCGGGCCAAGGCTTCGGAGATGGGGCTGACGCAGCGGGACGTGACCAGCAGCATGCTGATTTCGCTGAGCGGCAGCGGCACGGTGGCGCCGAATTTCTGGATGAACTGGACGAACGGCATCACCTACAACATCGGCGTGCAGACACCGCAGTACCGGATCAACTCGCTGGACGCGCTGCTGCGCACGCCGATTTCGGCCGCCACCAACGCGGTGAACACGACCACGCCTGGATCGATGGCAGGCGCGTCGGCGGCGGGACTGGCTTCGGTTGGGCTGTCGCCGAGCGGGAACTCGCAGGCATACGGAAATCCGGGAGCGGTGGCGGGCGGCACGCAACTGCTTTCCAACCTGGCATCCGTGCGACGGTCGTACATGCCGGTGATCATCAACCACTACAACGTGTGGCCGGTGTTCGACGTGTTCGCGAATGTGGACCGGCGGGACCTGGGCGGAGTGGGGGCGGAGGTGATCAAGATCATGCACGAAGAGGAACGGAACCTGCCGCGGGGCACGACGTTTACGCTGCGCGGGCAGGTGGACACCATGCAGTCTTCGTTCTTCCGGCTAGGCATGGGGCTGGTGTTTGCGGTGGTCCTAGTGTACCTACTGATGACGGTGAACTTCCAATCGTGGCTGGACCCGTTCATCATCCTGATGGCCCTGCCGGGCGCGACGGCGGGGATCCTCTGGATGCTCTTCCTCACCGGCACGTCGCTGAGCGTGCCGTCGCTGATGGGGGCGATGATGTGCATCGGCGTGGCGACCGCTAACAGCATTCTGATCGTCACCTTCGCCAATGACGAGCGGGAGACGATCCCCTCGGCTACGGAGGCGATGCTTTCGGCTGGATACGCGCGCGTGCGGCCCGTACTGATGACGGCGACCGCGATGATCCTGGGCATGGTACCGATGGCGCTGGGGATGGGAGAAGGGGGCGAGCAGAATGCGCCGCTGGGGCGGGCAGTGATCGGCGGCCTGATTTTCGCCACGGTCACGACGCTGTTCGTGGTTCCGATTATTTACTCCTATCTGCGGACTAACCCTCCGGTTGACCATCAGCGTAGACTGGAAGAGCGGAGCGCGCGCGGATGAGGCACACCGAACCCGACCAACCCGGCCTGTCCGACCTGCTGCGGGAGAACGAGGAACTGCGGCGGCAGATCGAGGCGCTGAAGAGCGGCGGCCACGGCGCGGCCCATGCCGGGCCGCCGCAGAACGTGTGGCGTCCCTCGGCAACCGCGATCTGGGCGATTTTTCTGGGCGTGACGGTTTTGATCGTGATCGGTTTCCTGGCCGGGTACCGGCCGCTGGTGAAGCGGCAGGAACTGATCACGGCGGAAGCGCACGACCAGGAGCGGGCGGTGCAGCGGGTGGAGGTTGTCGAAGTGCGACGGTCGGCGGATCGCGACACGATCGAACTGCCCGGCAGCATCGAGGCCATCACGGAAGCGCCAATTCTGGCGCGAGCTGACGGATACCTGGCGCGGCGGATGGTGGACATCGGCGACCGGGTGCGGGACGGGCAGGCGCTGGCGGAAATTCAGGCGCCCGAGGTGGACGAGCAGGTACGCCAGGCGAGGGCCGCACTGCAGCAGGCGCAGGCGGCGGTGGACCAGGCGGTGGCGAATCATGAAAGGGGCCAGGCGGACGAAGATCTGGCCAAAGTGACCGCCGCAAGATGGTCAGCGCTGCTGACCAAAGGCGCGGTTTCGAAGCAGGAAAACGATCGCTACCAGTCCGAGTACCGCTCGCTGGCCGCCGCCACCAAGGCCCTAGAAAAAGCGCTGGCAGTGGCGCGAAGCAACGTTGCGGCCGCGGACGCCAACCTGGCCCGGCTGAACACGATGCAGAGTTATCTCGAGGTGAAAGCGCCGTTCGACGGGGTGATCACGCTGCGAAACGTAGACGTGGGGGCTCTGGTCAACGCCGGTAGCACGATGCTCTTCCGGATCGCGCAGATCGGGACGCTCCGTACCTACGTGAACGTACCGCAGGCGAATTCGAGCGAAGTGAGGCAAGGACAGCCGGCGCGCGTGAGCGTTTCCAACCTGCCGGGGCGGCAGTTTTCGGGCACGGTGGCGCGCACGGCGAGCGCGCTCGATCCGGCCAGCCGGACGCTGCTGGTGGAGGTGCATGTGCCAAATCCAGAGGGCGCGCTGCTGCCGGGCATGTACGCGCGCGTGGAACTGACGGGCTCGCGCGCCGATGCTCCTTTGCGGATTCCGAGCGATGCGCTGATCGTACGTGGCGAAGGCACTCAGGTGGCGGTGATACGCGACGGCCGGACGGTGCATCTGCAAAAGATCGAAGTCGGGCGGGACTACGGCGACCAGATCGAAGTGATGAGCGGGCTGACGGAAGGCCAGACCATTATCGCGAACCCCGGCGATGTCGTGCGGGAAGGCCTGCAGGTGCAACCGGTGCCGGCCGGGCGATAGCGGGCTTTTGCGCGTACTTTCCGGCGTACTGAGTAACCGCTCCCTGCGGTCGCGGCTCGGTTTCGGGAGTATACGAGTTGCGCGGGTAGCCCTTTCGAGTACCGGTCAAAACTCTGAGAGTGGCATCCGACTCGCTAAGATATATTAGGTGCCGCGCTGTCTGTCTCGCCGTAATTTTCTGGACACAGTTGCATCGGTGGCGGTGTGCGCGCGGACGGTTTGGGCGGACCGGCCCGACCGGGCGAGCGACAAGCTTCTGGATGAAATCGAACGGCGGGCGTGCCGTTATTTCTACGACATGGCGGACCCGAAGACGGGGCTGGTCAGGGATCGGGCTTCTCCGAACGAAGCCTACGCGCCCAGCACCGCCAGCATCGCCGCTACCGGTTTCGGCCTGAGCGCGCTGGCCATCGGCGCCGGCCGCCGCTACCTGGATCCGGCCGCGGCGCAGGCGCGCGCGCGCACCACCTTAAAATTTCTGTGCGAGGGCGCGGCGCAGGAGCACGGCTTCTTTTATCACTTCATGGATTCCGACACCGGCCGGCGCATCTGGAAGAGCGAAGCCTCCTCCGTCGATACGGCGTGGCTGTTGTGCGGCGTGCTGCACTCCAGCGCGGCGTGGGACGATGCCGAAATCCGCAAGCTGAGCGCGGAACTGCTGGATCGCGCCGACTGGGAATGGATGCTGAACGGCAGCCCCGCACTGTGCCACGGATGGACGCCGGAAGACGGGTTTCTGCAGTACCGCTGGGACAGCTACTCCGAAGGTCTTGCCATGTACCTGCTGGCCGTTGGTTCGCGCACGCACCCGATTCCGCCACACTCGTGGGATGCGTTCAAGCGGCCGATGAAGGATTTCGAGGGCATCTTCTTCATCGATGCGGGCGCGCCCCTGTTCGTGCACCAGTATTCCCACGCGTGGTTTGATTTTCGCGACCGCCGCGACGCTTATGCCAATTACTTCCGCAATTCGGTTCGGGCCACGCAGGCGCACAAACTCTTCTGCCTTTCCTACGCGCACCGCTTCCCGTGGTACACGCAGGACATGTGGGGTGTGACGGCTTCGGATTCACGCACGGGATACCGGGTATGGTGTTCGCCCACCGCTCCGCCGGACGGCACGCTGGTGCCGTGCGCCGCGGGCGGGTCGCTGGTATTTTTGCCGAACCAGTGCGGCACGGTGCTCCAGAACATGTTCGAACGGTACGGCGGCAAGGCATGGACGAAGTACGGATTCATCGATGCCTTCCATCCGGGGCTCGACTGGTATGACCGCTACGTCCTGGGCATTGACCAGGGGATCATGCTGCTGATGGCGGAGAATCTGCGCTCGGGTTCGGTATGGGCGTCTGTGATGTCCACGCCGGAAGCGCGGTGGGCATTCGAGGCGGTAGGACTGCACGGATACGACGAAGAGTCGCCGCGGACGAAATAGCGGGAACGCGCGTTCGACCCGACCGCCCGGGGCCGGTTACCAACCGGCCGCAGGATACCATCCTGCCCCACTTTACGCCGCGCTGGCGGGAAGGGCGACGCCGATTTCCGGTTGCGCTTCGGCCTCCGCCGCGGCGGCGGTGGGCATGCGCTCGTCCAGAAGCAGTTCCGTGGCGAGCACCTGCGGCTCGGCGTGGAAGTAGCGGCGGAGCGGATTGTCGAAGAGCAGATTGCAGAGAGCCAGCAGCGCCATACCCTGGTGGTGCGCCATCCAGAAGCGGATGGGCTCCGCGCCGCCGGCCGAGTACTGGGCAGACTCGTAGAGACCGTAGAGCCCAGACCAGCCGTATTCCTCCATCTGGCGGAGATTCCGGCAGGCGGCCTGCGGATCCACCATCAGCGCCAGAAACGAGGCGTAAGGCGCGATGACGAGCGCCGCGGAACGGCGGCGGCGCAACGCGAGAGCGGAAATACCGAAAGGCTCGTAGCCGGGGTCGGGGCGGCGGGTGTCGGCGAGGTACGCCGATTCGGAAATCCCCCATGGCACACCGCGGCGCGAGCAGTAACCGCGCTGCACGCGCACCACGGCATCCAGGCTCTGGGCGGTGAGAGTGCCGGGAAGGTGCTTCATCCAGAGGGCCGGCATGAGGTATTCGAACATGGTGCCGGTCCAGGAGAGCAGCGCGCGATGGCCCTGGGCCAGCGTGTGCGCGCGGCCGAGGTGGAACCAGGCTTCCTGCGGGATATCGCCCTTGGCGATGGCGACGAAGACGGCCGTGCGCGCCTCCGAGGCGAGCAGGTCATAGCACGAGGGATCGAGCCGGCCGCTCGAAGCGTCGAAGCCAACCGATAGGACCTTCTTGCGGGTGTGGTATAGGAAGCTGAAATCCATTTCGCGCACCAGCGCGTCGGCCAGTGCGGCAACTTCTTCCAGCGCCCTGGCGAATTGGGCGGCGCGCAGTTGGCCGGCCATGCTGAGCGCGGCTTGCTTCACGGTCCACAGGGCGGCGGCGAGATTGCCGCTATCCACGGTGGAGACGAAATGCGGCTGCAGCGGCTCGAGCGATTTGACGTCGTACCAGTTGAACAGGTGGCCGCGATACTTGGGAAGGGACACCACCCGGTCCAGCGTCTGCCGCGTATGAAAGGCGAATTCGCCGGGACTCATCAACCCGCACTCGATGGCGGCGATGCGGGCATTGAGCAGCAGGCCGAGGTTGGTCGGGGAGAGGCGGAGGTCGATCCGGCCATCCTCGCGTACGCTATCGGGAATGAGCCAGTGGGTGGCGGGCGAACTCCAGTCATGGAAATACTGCCAGATCTTGTCCGCCTGCGTGCGCAGCCATTCGCGATCTTCGACTTCGAGTGCGCATTTGATGGCGCGGGGCGCACGGTTCAGCCAGGCGGAGAAGGCGCGCGAGCCGATCCAGAGAGCCAGCACAGGAGCGGCGGCGGCCAGCGCATGGGGGCGAGCCAGCCAGACCAGCAGCCCCAGTGCAGCGCCGATCCAGGGTGTCCATTCGAGGTAGACGTCAACCGTGGCCTTGCTCCGCACCTCGGCTTCGGCTTCGGCCGCGGTCTCCCATTCCAGCAGCTTCCGCCGTGTGACAAAGACGCGCAGCATGGAGCGGCTGATGGCATCGATGGAAAGCAGGGCCTGGTGCAGGAGAAAAATCAGGCCGAACAGAGCGATGGCGTGGCCGTTGGCGAAGGCGGCGAGGGTGTCATGCGCCCAGGCCCGCCACGCGGCGCGCCGGCGCGGCATACGTCGCAGCGCAAAAAGAAAGTCACAGTAGGCGGGAAGGAACAGCACCGCGACTGCGGCGGCGGTCCAGTATGCGGGCTTGCCGGGCAGCACGAACCAGGCGCCGAGCAGCAACAGGAGCAGGCTGGGGTCGAACAGGCTGCGGCGCAGGTTGTCGACAATTTTCCATCGCGAGATGAGCGTGATGGGATTGGGAACCAGGTCGCAGAGGTAGTCCGGAACGCGAGGAAGGATCCAGCGCAGAATCTGCCAGTCGCCCCGCACCCAGCGATGCTTGCGGCGGTTGTAGGCACTGAAATGCGAAGGGTAGTCCTCGATGAGTTCGATGTCGCTGGCCAGCGCGGCGCGGGCATAGGCGCCCTCGATCAGGTCGTGGCTCAGCAGCGCATTTTCCGGGAACCGCCGCTCCAGGACGGAGCGCATCACATCCACGTCGTAGATGCCCTTGCCGGTGAAGATGCCCTCGCCGAACAGGTCCTGGTAGACGTCCGAGATGGCGCGGGTGTAGATGTCGAAACCGGTCTCGCCGGAATACAGCGCGGCCAGGCGGCTGCGTGCCGAAGACTGAACGCTCACGCCGATGCGCGGCTGCAAAATTCCGTAGCCTTCGGTGACCACGTTGTGAACCGGATCGACCACGGCCGCGTTCAAGGGATGCGCAATCGCGCCGATCAGCATGGCGGCGCGGTCGCGCGGCAATTGCGTGTCGGAATCCACCGTGAGGACGTAGCGGATGCGCCGCAGCACGTCCAGCCGGCCTGTCTTCACCGGAAAGGCGTCGAAACCGCCGCGCAGCAATTGGTTGAGGTCGAGCAGCTTGCCCCGCTTGCGCTCCCACCCCATCCAGCGGCCTTCGGCGTCGTTGTAGGTGCGATGGCGATGGAAGAGGAAGAAGGGCGAGCCGGGATAGCGACGGTTGAGCCCGTCGATGAGGCGGCGGCAAACGGTGACCAGCTCGTCGCGGTGGTCCACGGGGCGGTCGGAATCGGGCGCGTCGGTCACCAGCGCGAAGAAGATGTTGGGATCGCGGTTGGCCAGGAAGCGGATTTCCAGGTGCAGCACCAGTTCACGAACCTGGGCTTCGTTCAGCAGCAGGCTCGGCACGGCGACCATGGTGGCGCAATCGGGCGGCACACCCTTGGAGAAATCGAGTTTGGGCAGGGCGCGCGGCGGCAGGGTGTGCGTGACCAGATGGTTCATGAAATCGACCGCGATATGGGTTGCGGGCAGCAGGAGGAGAAGAAGGCCGAGGGTGTGGGGCGTCAGGTGACCGGCTTTGGAGATGAGCAAGGCTACCGTGAAAAACGTCACGAGTTCGATGCCGATCAGGTAGAACGCGGTAGGGAAGCGCAGGATGAACTCCCGTACGCGGATGGGTAGCGGAGGATGGTAGCCGATGTGGGCCTTGAGCAGAGCCTGGCCGCCATCAACCAAGTAATAGCCAACATGGCTGCGGCGCCGGCCGGCGCGGGAGTCATCGCCGCGCGCGTGGGCCTGACGCGCCATTTCGAGCGCCGCCTCGGCTACTTCCCGTTCCCTGCGCGGACCGTGTTTGGCGAGCCGGGCCACCGCATCGCGATAGCGGTCGCGGCTTTCGCGATCCATGCGCGTCCAGGCGCCTACGGGATCGGCGGCGAGGACGCGGTCCACTGCGCTGGCGCTCTCCAGCAGGTCGGCCCAGTCGGTTTCGCCGATCTGCCGCAGGCTGGCGACGAGCTCGGGAATTTCGGCGGCTCCGTTTTCGAGGCGTGCCAGAATCTCCGTTTCAAGGGCGAATTTGAGCTCGCGGATCTCGGCGATTTCCAGCGGCACGGCCTGCTGAAAGCCGTTCAGAAAGGCGGTACAGGTCTCTTCGGCGAAGCGCAGGCCCGTGCAGTCGAGATAGGCGCGCGCGACGGCCAGCACACGCGGCTCCGCGCCGGCGGGTCCGGCGACGGCGGGCAGCGCGCGGGAGGCGGAGGCGAATTCGAACGCCTGGCGGGCGGCGGTATCGAGCAGG
Source organism: Bryobacteraceae bacterium (assembly GCA_035508655.1). Lineage (GTDB taxonomy): Bacteria > Acidobacteriota > Terriglobia > Bryobacterales > Bryobacteraceae > DATGMB01. Next base: position 10,350 of record DATJMP010000027.1, on the reverse strand, counting down.
CGGGCGTTGTCGAGGAGCCACGCGCGGGCGCTCTCAGGCGCGCCGGCGGTGCGGGCGAGTATCCGCTGAGCCTGGCGTTTGCGCGGCTTGGACGCCCGCGCGGTGCGGGCGGGAACGACGGAGAGAGATTCGGCGAGGCGGCGCCCGCCGGCCTGGCAGCAGGCAAGCGTGTCCGCCGCGGCGAATGGACCGAGGCGATCGGGGGAGGATTCCAAAATCATCGGTAACTCGAAGCTTGCAGCTCGAACATGCCGGAATACCGGCCTCCTAAAGTGACGAGCTGCTGGTGATTTCCCTGTTCGGCGATTCGGCCGTCTTCGAGGACGACAATGCGATCCGCCATGCGCACGGTAGAGAAGCGGTGCGAGATGAGCAGCGCCATCCGGCCGCTGGTCAGGTCGGCGAAGCGCTGGAACACCTCATATTCGGAGCGGGCGTCCAGCGCGGCGGTGGGCTCGTCGAGAATCAGGATCTGGGCGTCGCGCAGATAGGCGCGCGCCAGCGCCACTTTCTGCCACTCGCCCCCGGAGAGGTCGACGCCCCCTTCGAAGCGGCGGCCGAGAAGCTGCTCATAGCCCCGCGGAAGGCGCCCGATTACCTGGTCCGCCAGGCTCTTGCGGGCGGCCTGGCGAACGGCAAAATCGGCGGCGCTCTCGATGCGCCCGGCGGCGATATTCTCCCGCGCGGTGAGCTCGTAGCGCACGAAATCCTGGAAGATCACGCCGACCTGGCTATGCAAATCTTCCACGCTGTATTCGCGCAGGTCGACGCCATCGAGCAGAATGCGGCCGCCGGTGGGATCGTAGAGACGGGTGAGCAGCTTGACGAGGGTCGTCTTGCCCTGGCCGTTTTCACCGATCAGCGCGATGCGCTCGCCCGGAGCGATGTGGAGGTCCAACCGGTCGAGCACGCGGCGATCCGAGCTCGGATAGGAGAAGGAGACGGATTCGAAGCGGAAGCCATCGCGGATGGGGCGCGGCGCCGCGAGAGCGTCGGGGAGGGAGGCGATGGACGGCTGGACGCGAAGAAACTCCACGAGGTCCGTAAGAAAGAGCGATTGGTCCGCGATGCTGGAAAACGTGGAGAAGATGTTCTGGATATTGGTGCTGGCGGCGGCCAGCGCTCCCGCCAGGAATTGTAGTGAGCCCCAAGTCAGCCGTCCCATTACGGTCTGGTAGATGACGTAAGCATAGGCGCCGTAATAGGCCGCCGTGCTGACCAGCGAGAGCAGGGCGCCGGCCAAAAGCCGCCGGCGCGCCAAGTGAAGGTTTTGATCGTAAAGCTGATGGGAGAGGCGCGCATATTCGCCGGAGAAAAAGCCGCTCAAGCCGAACAGCTTCAGCTCCTTGGCGGATTCCTTGCTCGCTCCCAGAGTGCGCAGATAATCCAATTGGCGCCGGACCGGTGTCTGGCGGATGTTCAGCGAGTAGCCTTCGAAGGCGAAGTGGCTCTCTCCCAGAAACGCCGGCACCACCGCCGCCACCAGCAGCGCCAGCAGCCACGGCGAAAACCAGACGATGCCAAGGGAGAGGCTGAAGGCAGCAACCATCTGCTGGGCCATCGTACCCATCGCCTGCACCATGGCAATGCGATCGGTTGCTTGTACGCGCGCGCGTTCCAGCTTGTCGTAGAAGACCGGATCTTCGTAGGACGCAAGATCCAGGCGCGATGCATGCTCCATCACGCGGATGCTGACATAGCGCGTGAAGCGGTCCGCCAACAGCGCATCGAAATAGCCGCTGGCGCGACCAATCAGAGAGCCGAGAACCGCCAACCCGAACTCGGCGGCCACCAGGTACCAGAAACCCGGCGGCAGCGGGCGGCCTGCAAAGTGCGTCTGCACGCCGTCCAGAATGCGCTTGGAGACCGCGAGCATGGAAAGCGGAATCAACGCGGCGCAGACGCGCGAAAGCATGCCGCCGCAGACCACACCCCGCCCGGATTTCCAGACGATGCCGAGGAGTGGAGGAATATTGCGGAGCGCACCGATGCGCTCCTTCCAACTCTCCAAAAACGTGCGGGGGGCGGGGGGCATACGGTGAGACAAAAGCAAGCAGTTCACGGGCCACTGCTGTGATTTCAGTGACTACGTGACCGGAGTGTGCAATTTTTGCCCAAAGTTGCAGCAGCGACCGAGGGCGGGGCTCTCCGACCCCGAAAAAGAGACTCTTACCTGATTGGACTCAAAACGGGCCGAACGGGGTTTCAACTTCCGCGGGGCGGCGGTGCCGAGGCTGCGGCCGCTGGCCGCGATGGACCGGAGTGGTGGTTTTCAGCCACGGCGCAAACCGCATACAAATAGTTAGCCCCTTGGAAATCAATGATCTGCAATTGGCCGTGAACGTGCGTTATGGAAAAGCGTTGGGTCCGGCACCGGCAGGAGAAACCAAACCGGCGGATTTCGGAGCCGACACGGAGAGGTGACGTTATGAAGGACCGAAAAGCGGTTTGGTACGGGCTGGGGCGGCAGGGGCTCAGCATCTTGTGTGCGTTCCTGCTGATTCTGTTCCCGTTCGGGGTGCCCGCCTTCGCGCAGTACGACGCTCCACCGACGGCAACTCCTGCGCCGTCGCAGCCGCCGCCGGCGCAGATGCTCACTCCCGACCAGTTGGACGATCTGGTCGCGCCCATCGCGCTTTATCCGGACCCGCTGCTGGGCCAAGTGCTGGCGGCCTCCACGTATCCGCTGGAAATTGTGGAAGCCGAACAGTGGCTGCAGGCGAACCGCGGATTGCAGGGACAGCAACTCGCAGCGGCGGCGCGGCAGCAGAACTGGGATCCGAGCGTTCAGGCGCTGGTGGTGTTCCCCGATGTGCTTGGCCGGATGGCTTCGGACGTGAGCTGGACAACCGACTTGGGCAATGCCTTTCTGGCGCAGCAGGCAGATGTGATGACCGCCGTGCAGACGATGCGCGCGCGGGCGCAGGCGGCCGGGCACTTATCATCCGACCCGGAGCAGACCGTGACCACGCAGACCCAGAACGGGCAAACGGCGATTGAAATTGTGCCGGCCAGCCCGAACGTGATTTACGTTCCGGTTTACAACCCGGCTTACATCTGGGGTCCACCGGTGTGGGGCTACTACCCGCCGCTGTATTATCCGGCCATCGGATTCGGGTATGGCTTCGGCGCCGGCATCTTTCTCGGCGCTTTCTTCGGCGGCTGGGCCGGCTGGGGATGGGGCTGGGGCGGCTGGGGCGGCTGGGGATGGGGACCGAGCTGGTTCGGCCACACTCTTCTGACGAACGCCTTCTTCTTTAATCATTACGGATACCGCGGCTTCTACGGGGGCGGATTGGGACGCGGCGGCGTGTGGGCGCATAATTCCTTCCACCGCATGGGCGTGCCTTATTCCAGCGCGGCCCTTGCCGGCCGGTTCGGGGGCAGCTACATGACGCGGAGCGGAGCGGTAGTGGGGCAGCGCGGTGCGGCCTTCGGGGCCGGGCGCAGCTTCCAGGGCAATGCGCGCTCTTTTGGGGCGGGGACGAATGGCGGAGGCTGGCAGCGATTTGGGGGCAACAACGCCGCGCCGCGCGCCAACGGATTTGCCGGCAGCCGTTACAATGCAGCACCGGCCAACCGGGCGCCATCAGCCGGCGGAGGCTGGAGTCACTTCAACGGGTCCAACTCTTCGCCCGCGTACCGCGGCGGATTTGGCGGCGCGACTTCACGGCCGGCGCCGTCCTTTAACGGGGGTTCGCGCTCCTTCGGCGGCGGGTCCTTCGGCGGTGGGTCGCGTTCGTTCGGTGGAGCGTCGCGCTCCTTCAGCGGCGGATCACGTTCGTTCGGTGGTGGGTCCTTCGGTGGCGGTTCTCGTTCCTTCGGCGGCGGCTCTCATTCTTTCGGCGGGGGCGGGTCGCACTCGTTCGGTGGCGGCGGATCGCACGGCGGTGGCGGCGGCCATCACCGATAGCCGTAAGCAAGACGGACGGATTACGGGGAGCCGCTTGAATATGCGGCTCCCTTTTGGTGTCAGGTACCATAACCACGCGTCTTCGAGCGGCTCGCTAGAATCTAATGTGAGAGACGGTGAAGGGAACTCATGACAGAGAAGGAAGCGGATAAAGCGAAGGCGGTCGCTGCGGGCGGCGCCGGAGCCGGCATCGGCGGCGCGGGCGGAGCGACGGTGGGAGTGCTTGGGCTCGCCGCTCAGGGTCTGGCAACAAATCTGATGGCGGGCGTGGTGGTGGGCGCCGGAGCCGTTTTCGGCGCGCTGGCGGGGTACGGATTATACCGGCTGGTGAAGCGGCCGTCCGGCAAGAAGGACCGAAAGCCGGGTAAGCCGGTAGGGTAGGCCTCCTGGCCTGCCGCCGTGGACCTACGGTTCAGACATGCATGAAAATCTAGCCAGGGCGATTTTCAGTGCTGCGCGCCTTCGGCGCCGGGGCAGGCCAGGAGGCCTACCCTACCAAATCGATAAAAGCTAAAATACGGGCAGCAGGCTGCCGGAATGCCAAGCGGAACCGGTGGCCGGCGCCCGCTGCGTCGTTCCCGCCAGGCAGGATCCCACATCCACCCGAAAAGGAGCGCTTTATGCTCAGAAGATCGTTCCTGCGGTCTTTGGCCGCGGCTCCGGCGGCCGGAATTTGCCATGCCCCTCTGATCTGGACGCCGGAGGCGATGGCGCAACAGCGCGGCATGATGGCGCCGCCCGGACCTTTCCACCCCGAGGAAGCCAACAGCCCGATCGGCGATGCCAAAGGGATTCATCCCGGCCGCGTGGTGTGGACGCGCGACGCCTCCGTCACTAATTGGGACGGAGCGACGGGGCACTGGTGGGACGATGCCAATACCAACGGCAAGGCCGTCCAGCAGATGACTTCCCGGCTGCTGCAGAACCTGACCGGTAGAAAGAACGACCGCCAGGCGTGGGACGCGCTGTTCCGCAACTTCAACGAGACGCATGGTGGCGGGCGCGGCGGATATCGTCCGGGCCAGCGCATCGCCATCAAGATCAACTGCAATCAGGACCGGTCGCCGGAGTGGGGCACGTCCGCTCCGGCGGGCGCGCGAGGCGGCGCTCCTGCTCCGGCGCTGAACGGCCTGCCGAGCCCGCACGCGGTGGTGGCGCTGGTGGAGCAACTGATCGAAGCAGGCGGTGTACACGGCGAGGACATCCTGCTTTACGATGCCGCCGCCCCGCGCAATATCGGCGAGCCCATCGTGAGCCGGATCCACGCCCATTCCAATCCGCAGTTCCAGGCCGTGAAATTTCTGGCGGGCGGCGATTACCACCAGGCCGGCCGCATGCTGCCGATCCCGGATATGGCGAACCCGATCCGGTTCTCCAATCCGGAGGTTCCCGTGGCTTACCTGCCGCAGCAGGTGGCGGAGGCGCATTACGTCATCAATATGGCGCTGCTGCGGGCGCACGGGATGGCGGGAGTCACGCTGATCGGCAAGAACCACTTCGGCTCGGTCCATTTCCCGCACGACGGAGGATGGTCGCCGCGGACGCTCCACGGTTACGTGCAGCGAACGCAGGCCATGGGTTCCTACAATTGCCTGGTGGAGCTGATGGGCCACCGGCACCTGGGCGGCAAGACCATGCTCTACATGCTGGACGGCCTGTACACGGCGGCGCACAACGAAGGCAACGTCTACCGGTGGCAATCGTTCGGCGACCATTGGGCTTCCAGCCTGCTGGCGTCGCAGGATGGCGTGGCGCTGGATTCGGTGGGGCTGGACCTGCTGCACAGCGAGCCTCGCGCGACCGAAGTGCGCGGACATCCCGACAATTACCTGCACGAAGCGGCGCAGGCGGCCAAGCCGCCATCGGGTACGGTCTACAATCCGGACGGGAGCGGAAGGCTCGCCAGTCTGGGCGTGCATGAGCATTGGAACAACTCCGAGGAGAGGAAATACTCGCGCAACCTGGGCCGGAAGCAGGGCATCGAGCTGATCGCGATGGTGTAGCTACACGCCTTCGTTCACTTCCAGGCGGAAGACGTCCGGCCGGGCGTAGTGGCCGGCGACGTCGAGATCGAACTTTCCTTCGGCGATTTCGCCGGGGTCGAGCTGCGCACGCAGGATGCACTCGCCTTCGTAGCAGGGGCTGGCGAGCACATTGCCGAGCGGGCTGACGATGAGGCTGCCGCCGCGGATGCACGCCGATTCCGGCGCACCATCCGGCCGGCTGAACTGGCAGGCGGAGAGGACGAAGCAGCGGCCTTCCAGCGCAATGTGGCGCATGGAGCCTGGCCAGGTTTCGCGATCGTCCACGGTGGGCGCGCAATAAAACTGGATGCCCTTGCGGTACATGGCGGCGCGCAGCAGCGGCATGAAATTCTCCCAGCAGATGACGGCGCCGATCTTGCCAAAGCCGGCATCGACGACGGGCAGCGTGGAGCCGTCGCCGAAGCCCCAGATGAGGCGCTCCATGGCGGTGGGCATGAGCTTGCGATGACGGGCGGCGAGGCGGCCATCGGGCGCGAAGAACAGGGCCGTACAGTAGAGCGTTCCGGCGTCGCGCTCAATCACGCCAATGATGACCCAGGACGCTGCTGCGCGCACGGCTTCGCCGAGGCGTTCGGTTTCTGGACCGGGGACGTCGATGGCGCCCTCGTAGTAGCGGCGGAATTGCTTGCGGCCTTCCGGCGTGCGCGAGCCGACGCGGGCGCCGAAATCCTGGCCCTTGGGGTAGCCTCCGATGAAGGCCTCGGGGAATACGATCAGCTGCGCGCCGCGGGCTTCGGCGAGGAGGCGCTCGGCTTTGGCAACACCGGCCGCGGCATCGTAGAGGATGCCGCCGGCCTGAATGACGGCGGCGGATACCAGGGACATGACCACATGATTTCACGATTCGGGCCCTCTCAAAAAGAGGATTCCGGAGTCCGAAATCGTTGGTACACTGGTGCCGGTATGGCGTGCAAAACGAAGAAAGGCCCCGAGAAAAAAGGGCCGGCGAAGAAGGACAGCAAGTAGCTGTCCGTGGGGCTGGGGGGCGCCGCTCCCCCCAGCGGCCCTCTTGAACCGCGCGGTTGGCAGGCGAATCGCCTGCCCCGCTGCTCCATCTGGCGGCTTGACTTCATCGCGCGGTTTCCGAATAATCGGGGGGAATTCGATTGGAGGTGGATCATGCGAAGGCGAGCGCTCCTGGAAGCGGGCGCGGGAGCGGCTTTCGGGTGGATGGCCGGCGCGCCGGCCGCATTTGCGTTTCAGAGCGAAAAGAGCAAGCTGAAAATCGACCGCGTGCGGCTGGTGCAAACGCGGCCGAAGCGGCCGTTGCCGGCTTATCAGCCCGCGCCCGGATCGTGGAGCACGGGCGGTGTGGAAGTGGCCAACCCAATGTCCGGCTACGCCGAGTACAAAGCGAGGCGGTCGCTGTTCATGCCGGATCCGGGAAAGTTGGAAGGCTTCACGGTGGAGATCTCCACCGACAAAGGCGTGAAGGGATACGGCACCGGCGGCACGGCCGGCGGGCAGGTAGTGACGGGCCATTTCACCAAGCTGCTCACGGGCGAAGACCCGTTCAACGTGGAGCGCATCTGGGACATTCTGTTCCGGTCGAGCATGTATTACGGGCAGGCGGGCGTGGTGCCGAACGCCATCAGCGGGGTGGACCTGGCGCTGTGGGATCTGATCGGCAACGCGCTGGGCATGCCCGTTTACAAGCTGCTGGGCGGCGAGACCAAGCCGCGCATTCCCACGTACTGCACCGGCAACGACATCGAGCAGCACATCGCCTTCGGCTATAAGCGGCTCAAACTGGCGGTACCTTACGGGCCGGCGGACGGCCGCGACGGGCTGCGCAAAAATACCGAACTGGTGAAGCACACGCGGGACCTGCTCGGCCCCGACGGCGACATTATGCTCGACTGCTGGATGGCGCTGAATGAGGAGTACACCATCGAGCTGGCGGAGGCGGTGGCGCCGTACCGCGTGTACTGGATGGAGGAATGCCTGCCGCCGCACGACCTGGAAGGCTTCGGACGGCTGCGCGAGGAGATCAAATCCACGCGCATCGTGTGCGGCGAGCATATCTATTTCCGTTACGGCTTCCGGCAATTGCTGGAACACCACGCCGCCGCCATCTGGCAGCCGGACGTGCACTGGTGCGGCGGATTGACGGAACTGCGGCGCATCGCCGCGCTGGCTTCGGCCTACGACATTCCGGTGATTCCGCACGCCGGCGGCGTGCAGGATTGCGTGCATTTCACCATGGCCACGACGAACGCGCCGTGGTCGGAGATGTTCATGCCGCCCCCGGGCGGACCGGCGGAAGTGTACCGGCGGTTCGAGGAAGACAACCAGATCACGCGCGGTCCGGACGGAGTTTATATGCGGCCCTCGGAGCGGCCGGGCTTCGGCTGGGAACTGGAGGTGGCGGGATGAAAGGGGGAACCTCGCGGCGTGGATTTCTAGCAGCGACGGGCCTATCCGCCGCGGCGGCCAATCCGGCGCTGGCAGCAGCGCAGGCGGTGGGAGCCTCGGTACGCGATCTGCCCGATCTCACCATTCGCGAAGTCCGCGTCTATCACATGGATTTGAGCAAAGCCGGCGGCGAGTGGCGCGGACCGGCGCAACTGGCGGGCATCGTCACGGCGAGCGGCATCGAAGGCAACTACACGCTGGGGCAGCGATACTGGCATCCCAACTGGAGCAACCTGGGATGGCTGGAGTATTCGAAGCCGGCGCTGGTGGGCAAGAGCGTGCTCGACCTTCCGGCGCTGACTTCGCAATGGAGGCCGGAGGCGCGGCGCGTGGGGCAGCTTTCGTACTCATCCGCCATCGATAACTGCCTTTGGGACGTGCTGGGCAAAGCCGTGAACCTGCCGGTCTACCGCATTCTGGGCGCGTACCGCGACAAGGTGAAGGCCTATGCGAGTTCGCAGCACCATGACCGGCTGGAGGATTTCGTGGCGGAAGTCCGGCAGGTGCGGGAGCAGGGATTCACGGCGTACAAGATCCATCCGCCCTCGCCCAACGATACGCACGATTATAAGGTGGATATCGAGGTGATCAAGGCCGTGCGCCGGGCCGCGGGCGACGATTTCACGTTGCTGCACGATCCGGTGGGCGTGTACACGCGGGAAGAGGCCGTAAAGGTGGGGCGCGTGCTGCAGGATCAGGGCTACGTCTGCTACGAGGATCCGCTGCCGACGACCGATATCGAAGGTCTCGTTCAGCTCAACCAGGCGCTCGACATTCCCATTCACATCGGCGAATTCATTTCTTCGCCCTACGGCTATGCGGAATACATCCGCCGGGGCGCGATGGATGTGGTGCGGTTCATCGTGGACAACGTGGGCGGCATCACCGGCGGGATGAAGATCGCGCACATGGCCGAACTGTTCGGCATGGAGTGCGCGCCGCACAACTGGGGCGAGGGATTCGATCACGCCGTTCATTTCCATTGCGAACTGGCCATGCCGAACAACGTGTGGTTCGAAATGACCGTTCCGCAGGGTTCGAGCGACCGGCCGTATGTGAAGGACAAGTTCCGCGTGGCTCCGGACGGATACGTGCACGCGCCGGCGAAGCCGGGCCTGGGGCTGGAGCTGGATCGGGCGATGCTGGAAAAGGTGACCGTGAGAATGGACCGGTAAAGGAGGCAGACCGATGAGAGCAGCTTGCGACAGGCGGGCATTTCTGCGGGCTTTGGGCGGCGGCGCGGCGGCGTGGGCGCTGGCAGGCGCGGCCGAAACGAAACCGTTGCGGGGCGTGTTTCCCATCGGGCAGACGCCGGTTGCGGCATCCGGCCAGCTCGACCTGGAATGCCTGGCGAATGAGGTCCGGTTCTGCAACCGCCACGGAGTGCACGGTTTTGCGTGGCCGCAGATTGCCAGCGGCTGGGATACGCTTTCCGACGCCGAACGGCGAAGCGGTGCGGAGACCATTCTGGCGGCAGGCAGGGACGGCAGGACGGCGCTCGTCATCGGCGTGCAGGACCGGAATGGAGACGTGGAGCGATCAGTTGCGTATGCCCGGCACGCGGCCGGAAACGGAGCGGACGCCATCATCTCGCTGCCGCCGGCCGGCGCGGGCGAGCATGCGGTGATCGAATACTACAAGACCATCGGCGGCGCCACGGAACTGCCGATGATCGTGCAGACGCGCGCCGGCATGAGCGTGGACCTGGTGGTCGAAATGTTCCGCCAGGTGCCGACGATGACGTGCGTGAAAGACGAAGCGGGCAATCCGCTGGCGCGGGTGCGGGAGATCCGCGAGCGTACCGGAGGGCGTCTGGCGGTTTTCTCGGGCAACGGTGTCCGCACCATGATCGACGAGATGCGGCTCGGCTTTTCCGGCCACTGCCCGATGACGGCGCTGGCCGATTTCTACGCCGCAGCCTTCGATCTGTGGCACTCCGGGAAGGAGCGCGAAGCGTTCGACATGTTCGGGCGGCTC
>DATJMP010000026.1:0-3554 GCA_035508655.1 Bryobacteraceae bacterium | reverse complement strand
GCGTAGGATTCGATCAGCCTCCGCCCGATCACCTTCACCGTGCCCGGCTCGCATACCCGCGACTTATCGTTGCGGTCCACGTCCGTGCACATCGTCAGCTCGGATTCCTCCTTCACCGACTTCAGCAGCTCTTTGATGTTGTCCGCGTCCCGCAGCGGGTCGCCCGTCCGCTGCGCCGTCCCCGAAATCGGGCACGTCTCCACCCGCTGTCCTTCCACCCGCACGAACATTTCCGGCGACGCCCCCACCAGTTGTTCCTCGCCGAACTGCAGCAGGAATTCGTAAGGGCTCGGGCTCGCCTGCTGCACCCGCTCGAACAGTTCCGACGGGCTGCCCGAAAACGGCGTCCGGAAAGTCTGCCGCAGCACCACCTCGTAATAGTCGCCGCGCCGCATCCCCTCCCGCACCGTTTCCACCTTCGCCATGTACTCTTCCGGCGTGTGGTCGGAAGCGATCACGCCGCCCGGTGCGTCCGCCGGTGCCGCCACTTCGGCCCCATCCCGCGCCATCCTGTCCGTGGAGATTTCGCCCCGCGTGAATTCGTAGCGGAACCGCTCCACCTGTTCGCGCTTCCGGTCCATGAACCAGATGTCGTCGCAAAGGAACAGGTGCAGGTCCTTGTGCCCGCCCCGAGGCAGCTTGCGCTCGATCGGCTCAAACTGAAACAGCAGGTCATAGCCGAACGCGCCGATCAGCCCCAGCCGCGAATTCTCCTCGCCGCGAAATTCCTCGATCAGCAGCCGCAGGATCGAAAACGCCGAAGGCTGCTTGCTCCTCTCCTCTTCCGGAAATAGCAGCGGCAGCGGCTTGAGCCGCCCTGCCAGAATGCCCGCATCCCAGCCGAATTCTTCCCAATGCGGATGTACCGCCAGCACCGGCTGCAGAATCTCCGCCAGTTTCTGCCCGCGGCCGTTCAGCGGCCGGACCTCTACCCGCCGGTCGTACGACACGATTTCGAGAGGCGGGCAAACCGACGCGATGTCCCATCGCGAATACCGCCCCGGATATTCGTAGCCCGAGGAAAGATAAATCCCCCGCCGCCGGTCGAGCATCCGCAGCAGCGGTGCCAGCCCCTTTCGAAAGCTCGCCTTCGAACCGGTGCGGACAACCTCGATTCCGTGGGGAGTCGTATAGCGGTATTCACGCATTGGTGGTGTCCCTTAAGGAGAATACTGACCAGAATAGCAAGGATTGCGCCCCGCACGCCGCAATACGCCTCCCCAAGCCCGCGACGCGCAATTCGAGCCGCGAGACCGTCAGGGGGTGCCGATGGGCTGCGCCCGCCAAAGAGGACGAACGTCGACGCTGCCGTAGAGCCGGCCTCCTGGCCGGCCATGCCGGCTTTCGAGCCGGCACACTTGGTCAGCCGGATACCGGTCCAGCATGACTTTCGGACGAGCGGTCGCCACGCTTGGTCCCACCCGCCGTCCCTTACCCCTCCACCAGCGCGTACAGCCGCCCCAGGATCTCCACAGCCATGTCACCGGCGCGCCGCAGGTCGTGAGCCGCGCCTTCCACCGCCAGCAGGTCAGTATGCGCTGGAATCAACGCCATCGCCGCCCGCAATTCCTCCACCGATGCGAACGGGTCAGCCGTGCCATGCACGAACAGCGCCGGGGTGCGCAACTCCGGAAAGAAGGCCGTGCGCGGCCGCTCCGGCCGCTGCGGTGGATGCAAAGGATAGGAAAGCAGCAGGAGCCCCTCCGCGATGCCCGGCCGCTCCGCCGCCAGCATGGCGGACTGCCGCCCGCCATACGAATGCCCGCCCGCAATCACGCGCCCGCCCGCGAACTTCCGCGCCGCCTCGATGGCTGCCGCGATCCCTTCGCGGTCGCGCGCCGCTCCCGCCGGAAATGGCGGCCCCTTCGGCCGCGCCAACCGGTACGGCAGGTTGTAGCGCAGCACCAGGTGGCCGTTCTCCGCAAACGCCCGCGCCAGTTTCACCAGCAGCGGCGCGTTCGCATCCGACCCCGCTCCGTGGGTCAGCACAATCGCGTCGCCGCTCTCCTGCTCCGGCCGGTGCAGCACCCCGCGAATGCCCGCAGCTTCGAACGCTTCTTCCATTGTGGGGTAGGCCGCCGCCCCGCGCCGCGACCGCCCGGTAAACCGGCCCACCGATCCCTTACGGCTCCGTTCGCGGCGTGCTCCAATCAGAGGCGCGACCGCAAGGAAGCGGTGGGCCCGGTTTGCCCCGGCCGTCCCCCAAAAGCGCGCGCCCCGGTCGCCAGCCTACGCCTTCTTCTTCAATTCCCCATCATGCTCCTGGATGAAGGCCCGGATCTCCGGCCCCATATCCAGCAGCTTTTCCCATTGTTCCCTGTATAGTGTGACCGGGAATCTTCCCAACCCGTACACCGAGAGGGCGCCCTTTTCGCTTACCCGCAGCGACGTGGAGCCGCGGGGCCGCTTCAGCGCTTCGTTTTCCGCGCGAAGCCTTTCCAGTTCCGCTTGCAGTTCTTCTTGTGTTGGCATGGGTATTCGTTCCAGTCATACCACAACTGCAAGCCCATGATAGCCTAGGGTTAGTCTAGGCAGAGTAAGCCGTGTCTTAGTCAATACCATACCCATGCCGGTCTTCGACGCCATCCTCTTCGATTTTGACGGTGTCATCATGGATAGCGAGCCTGTCCATTTCGCCTGTTGGCGCGAGGTCCTCCTGCCTCTCGGCGTCCGCTTGGAATGGGACTATTACCTCACCCACGGTATCGGCATCGACGATAAACTCATGCTCCAGCAGCTAGTCGGCGATTCGCGGGATTGGCGCGAGCTCTGGTCCCAATATCCGGCCAAAAAAGAGCTCTTCCGCTCTCGCATGCTGGCATCGCCGCCGTTCCCGGAGAACCTCGGCGCCCTCCTCGCGGACCTTCACGCTGCCTACCGCCTCGCCATCGTGAGCTCGAGTTCCTCCTCGGAAATCGAGCCGCTCGTCGAACGCGCCGGCCTCCGCCGCTATTTTTCCACCATCGTCGGCGGCGATCACGTCACCCGCCACAAGCCTGCACCCGAGCCCTACCTCCTCGCCGCCGAACGCCTCGCCGTCCGCTCCCCCCTGGTCATCGAGGATTCCGAAGCCGGAGCCGCCGCCGGCCGTGCCGCCGGGTTCCCCGTTCTTCAAATCCGCCATCCCTCCGAGCTCGAACCGGCCCTCCGCGCCCGCCTTTCGGACGTCCGCACACACACCGCCGAAAGTTAGGAAAAACGTAACAATTTGCCATACCCCAGCCACTGCGCCGCTGTTATAGTGGCCACATGTCGAAAGCTGCCAGCCCGATCCCCGCGGGCTTCCATTCCCTCACGCCTCACCTGAACGTGAATGGTGCCGCCGCCTTCATGGAATTTCTGAAAAAGGCCTTCAACGCCGTCGAAATCGACCGTTCTCCAGGCCCCGGCGGCAAGCTCATGCACGCCACCGTGAAAATCGGCGATTCCATGCTGATGTTTTCCGACGATTTCAGCGAGGAATTCCACATGCCTCCCGTCGTTCGCGGCAATCTCCCCCTCCACCTGCACCTCTACGTCCCTGATGCCGACGCCACTTTCGCCCAGGCCATCGC
>DATJMP010000025.1:0-7429 GCA_035508655.1 Bryobacteraceae bacterium | reverse complement strand
GCGCCGGCGCGCAGCGCAACAGCCGTCTCAGCCACTTTGGCTTCCGTGCTGGTGGCGCCGAGCGGGAAGCCGGTAACCGTGCAGACCTTGACGGGCGAACCGGCGAGTTCCGCCTTTACGACGGGGACCCAATAAGGATTGACGCAGACGCTGGCGAAGCCGTATTGGCGCGCTTCGCGGCAGACCTTGACGACATCGGCGCGGGCGGCTTCCGGTTTGAGGATAGTGTGATCGATCAGGGAAGCGATGGCGGGATCGATTTTGGTGAGGCGCTCGCTGGCGGAGACTCGCTGGGCGCCGGCGGCGATGATCTCCCGGGTGTTGCGGGCGCAGGTCTGAACGCAGCGCTGCACGCAGCCGGGGCAGACGTCGTTCGGAAGGTTGAGGCCTTCGCCCTTTCTGGACGGGGTGGGCACGGCGGCAGCGTTGCCGGGGTCCTGGGACGGCCCGTGGTTGGCCGGCTGGGGTTGGCCGACACGGGCGAGGATCTCTTCACCGATTTGCGCGACCAGAATGTCGAGTTCGGTTTGGGTCACGATGTGCCCTTCTTCAGGAAACGCTGCTCGATGGCCATGATTTTCTTCACGCGATCCTGATGGCGGCCGCCAGCGAAGGGAGTGGCCAGCCAGGTGCGCAGAACATCTTCCGCCTGGGTCTGGGTAAGAAGCCGCGCGCCGAGCGTAAGCACATTAGAATCATTGTGTTCCCGGCTATTGCGGGCGGAAGCCCTATCATAGCACAGGGCGGCGCGGACGCCCGGAACCTTGTTGGCGGCGATGGAGGAGCCGATGCCGGCGCCATCGATAGCAACGCCGCGAGAGGCGGCGCCGGACGAGACGAGTTCGGCGACGGCGAGTGCCAGATCCGGATAGTCGGCGGTTTTCTCTTCGTAGACGCCGACGTCACGGACCTGGAGGCCCAGGCTTTCGATGATGGGCTTGAGGGCTTCCTTCAGGCGGAAACCGCCATGATCGGCGCCGAGGGCCAGGGTGCGCTCGGGCGGAGCGATGGCGGAGAGTTTGTCTTCCGGCAATTCGACGATGCGGACGCCGCGGGCCGCGGCCACCTCCCGGGCGGAAGGGGTGACGATGGAACCGAGCGGGATTTGCATTTCGCCGCCGGCAGGCACGTCCACCGCGGTGATCACACGTTTCATAGAAGGGCGCTGTACAATTCGAAAGGACTATTGTAATGCGGGGCGATTATCTTTCCCATCTTTTGCACCAGGGGAGTATCGGCTGGGGCATGCTGCTGGCAGGGATGGCGGTGGCGTTCGGGCTGGGCGCGATCCACGCCATGTCACCGGGGCATGGCAAGACCGTAGTCGCGGCATACCTGGTGGGAAGCCGGGGTACGCCTCGTCATGCGATTTTGTTGGGGGGAATCGTGACGTTCACCCACACGATCAGCGTATTCCTGCTGGGCATCGCCACGCTGTTTGTTTCCCGGTACGTGATTCCGGAGAAGATTTATCCGGTGCTGGGAGCGATTTCGGGGCTGGCGATTGTGTGGATCGGGACGACGCTGTTTGTGAAGCGGCTGCGAAGTGCGCGGCACATGCGCGCGCACGAGCACGGGCATCCACACCACCATCACGGACACGAGCATGCTCACGATCACGGCCATGAGCATGGACACAGCCACGTGCCGGAAGGCGAGATCACAATGGGCAGCCTGCTGGCGCTGGGCGCGAGCGGAGGGCTGGTTCCCTGCCCTTCCGCGCTGGTGCTGCTGCTGAGCTCAGTGGCGCTCGGGCGGGTGGGATTGGGGCTGACGCTTCTGGTGGCGTTCAGCGCCGGGCTTGCGATTGTGCTGATGGGAATCGGCCTGATGGTGTTGTACGCGAAGCACCTGCTGCCGGACAGCGCGAAAGCGGCAAGAAGCCCTGTGATGCGGTATTTGCCGGTGGCGTCCGCAGGGCTGATCAGCGGAGTGGGAGTGGTGATGACGGCAGTGGCGCTTGGGGTGGTGCGGGTGCCTGGGGTTTAGGGATTGGGGATTAGGGATTGAGGGTTGGGGACGCGCGGCGATCCGGTTGAGCGGGGCGGACGCGGTGCCCCTGCCGGCATGCCGGCTTGGAAGCCGGCATGGCAAGCTGGAAGCTTGCGCTACGGGGCTAGGCGGCGGTCCAGCCACCGTCGATGGTCATGACGGAGCCGGTGGCGAATTCGGCTTCGGCGGAACAGAGATAGAGGGCGAGGTGGGCGATTTCGCCGGGGCGGCCCATGCGGCCGATGGGCTGGCGGGCGTGGAGCTCGGCGCGGACTTTGTCCTTTTCGTGCTTGTGAAACTTTTCCAGGTAGCCTTCGACGAAGGGGGTTTCGACCGTGCCCGGACAGATGCAGTTGACGCGGAGGCGGCCGGCATAATCCACGGCAAGCTGGCGCGTGAGGGCGACCACGGCGCCTTTGCTGGCGCAATAGGCGAAACGGCGCCGGATGCCGACCAGGCCGGCGACGGAGCCGATGTTGACAATGGATCCTCTGGATTCGAGCAGCCTGGGCATGGCGGCACGCGTGACCAGGAACATGCCGGTGACGTTGACATGAAGGAGACGCTCGAAATCGGCGAGCTCGGTTTCTTCGATGCTGCCGACCAGGCCGATGCCGGCGTTGTTGATGAGGATATCGAGCGGACCCGTCCCCGCTAACGCGGCTTCTACCGCGGCTTCATCGGTGACATCGAGGAGGAGAACCCGGGAGCCGGGCAGCTCGTTTGAAAGCGCCTCCGCGCGGGCGCGGTCGAGATCTGCAATGATGACCGCGGCTCCGGCGTTGGCGAGCACACGGCAAGTGGCTTCGCCGATGCCGCTGGCGCCGCCCGTAACGAGAGCCGTCTTTCCGTCCAATCTAAACGTTGGTTGCATGAATCTTCTCCGCGGCGGCGCGGCCCATGCGGATGCAATCGGGAATGCCGATGCCCTGATAGGCGTTGCCGGCAAGGTACAGACCGGGAATCGCGGCCGTGCGCGCTTCGATCTCGGCCACGCGGGCGGGATGACCGACGGGGTATTGGGCCATGGCGCGCGGCCAGCGGGAAATGCGGGTGAAACGGGCGGGGGCGGTGACACCGGCAATCTCGCGCAGCTCGTGGAGAACTTCGGCGATGATCGCCTCGTCCGATTCTGCCAGCACGCCGGCGTCTTCCATGCCGCCGAGGAAGCAACGGGCGACGATTTTGCCGGCGGGTACCCGGTAGGAAAATTTCGTTCCCACCCAGGTGCAGGCGACGAGACGGCGGCGCTCTTTCTTGGGAACGAGGAAACCGAAGCCGGAGGGCGGGCGGGAGAAATCGCCGGCATCGAAGCCGACGGCGACAGTCATGGAGGAGCTGTAGGGAATGGAGGCGAGGAGCTCGGCGAGGCGCGGATCGAGGGAGGAGACGAGCGGGGCGGCCTGATGAGCTTCACATGCAAGGACAACGTGGCGGGATTCGAGCCACTCGCCTGCGGCGCGCAGGCGGAAGCCATAGCCGGTGCGCTCGATGGCTTCGGCTCGATGGGGAACGACTTCAGGTTTGGCGGCCTGGACGACGGCGTCGACGAGCTGGCCGAGACCGCCCTTGAGGGTGCGGAAGAGCGGCGCCGGCGGGCCGGAGGATTTCATGGCGGCACGGGAGGCGAGGACACCGCGGGTCAGGCTGCCGTAACGCTTGGAAAGCTCGACGAAGCGCGGCAGGACGGCGGCCACGCTGAGCTGAGTGGGGTCGCCGCCATAGATGCCGGAGAGGAGGGGCTCGGCGAGGTAATCGACGGCCTCCTGGCCGTAGTGCTCGCGAACGAAATCGGCGACGGATTCATCCGCGGCGCGGGGCTTGGGCGCGCGGAGAAGTTCGAAGCCCATGCGGGCCTTGGTGCTGAGGCTGAGCAGGCGGGTGGTGAGGAGGGGCAGGATCTTGGTGGGGACCATCATCATGAGGCCGTCGGGCAGGGGGACAAGGCGGCCGCGGCGGCGGACGTAGGTGACGCGCAGATGGTCGTTGGAGCCGATGACATCGGCGGCGAGGCCGAGCTCGCGAATGAGTTCGAGTGCAGCGGGCTTGGCGGAGAGGAAGCTGTCGGGGCCGGCTTCCAGGGTGCAGCCTTCGACGTGCTCGGTCTGGATGACGCCGCCAAGGCGGGGGCGGGATTCGAGGATGACGCCGGGAGCGCCGCGTTTAGCGAGGTAGTAGGCCGTGGAGAGGCCGGAGATGCCGCCGCCGACGATGAGGGTATCAGGCATGCGGGCTCCGGGGATGAACGGGGGAATGCCGGCTTGGAAGCCGGCATGGCAAGCCGGAGGCTTTCGCTACGGGGCCGTAGCGCCGGCTTCTAGCCGGCCATGCCGGCGTCCCCGCCGGCTTGGGCACTGGACCAACGGTAATCCTCGGAGTTTGAGACGAGACCGGCACGAACGGGATTTTCGTGGATGTAGCGTTCGATGCGCTGGAACTGTTCATCGTTCCGCACCCAGTGGTCGTAGGATTCGTGCTGCCAGAATGGCTGGCCGGTGCGGTCTAGCAGATTGTTGGCTTCGCGTGCGGTAAAGGTTTTCACAGTGCGCATGAAATCGGGCGTCGGGGCGTAAGGAGTCACAAGCATGTGTACATGGTTCGGCATGACTACGTAGGAGTGCAGGTTGTATTGGTGCAGGGTTTCGGACGAGAAATGCAGAGCACTGACGACGAGTTGCGCAATTGCATCCTGACGGAGCCAGGAGGGGCCGCAAGAGGCCTGGTCCAGAAAGCGGTCGATGTACGCGAATGCCTTCCCGGACGCGGCGTGGTGCGGCGGCGGGAAACGGTTGCGCGGAAGAGAGCCGGCAAGGCACCAGGTGAGGAAGAGGGACGTGGCATCGGGGTGCCAGTGCGGGAGGCGGCGGGAGTAGCGGAGCACGGAAATATAGTCCGGCGTATCTGCGGAAGATCTCACGAATCGAGCGGGAATGCCGGCTTGGAAGCCGGCATGGCAAGCCGGAGGCTTGCGCTACGGGGGCTGCTGTGGCACGGGCGGGAACGGGCCGGCTATAGCCGGCCCCTACATGCGGCGGGGCTACAGTCACGGACGGAATTCCCGGACCATCTCCACTACGGCTTTGACGTTTTCTACGGGCGTTTCGGGAAGGATGCCATGGCCGAGATTGAAGATGTGGCCCGGCCGGGTGCCAGTGCGCTTGAGCAGTTCCTGCACCTTGGTGCGCAGCTCGTGCAGGGGCGCAAAGAGAGCGACGGGATCGAGATTTCCCTGGACGGCGGCGCGGTAGCTGATGTCCATCCAGGCCTGGTCGATATTGATGCGCCAATCCATGCCGAGGACGTCGCCGCCGGCGGCGTGGAGCTCGCGGAAAAAGCCGGAGGCGCCGGTGCCGAAGTGGATGACGGGGACGCCGGTGGAGCGAATGCGCTCGATGAGGGCGCGCGAGTACGGGGCGGCGTAGCGGACGTAATCGTCGGAGCCGAGGGCGCCGACCCAGCTATCGAAGACCTGGATGGCGCGGGCGCCGGCGGTGACCTGAAGCTGGGCGAAAGGAGCCAGCACGTCCACGATCTTGCCCATGAGGCGGCGCCACATGGTTTCGTCGTTGTACATCATGCGCTTGGTGCGGATGAAATTGCGCGAGGCTCCGCCTTCGATCATGTAGCTGGCCATGGTGAAGGGCGCGCCGACGAAACCGATGACGGGGACGCGGCCGGCAAGGGCCCGGACCACCTGCTGGATGGCCTGGCCGACATAGCCCAGATCGTCCGTGTTGGTGGTGGAGAGGCTGTCGATGTCGTCAGAGGTCCAGACGGGATTGTCGATCACCGGCCCTTCGCCCGTGGCGTAGCGCAGCTTCAGGCCCATGGGCTCGACGGGGAGAAGGAGGTCGGCAAAGATGATAGCGGCGTCCACATCCAGGAGTTCGACCGGCTGGAGAGTGACGGTGGCGGCAATGTCCGGACGCTTGCACATTTCCAGGATTCCATGCCGCTGGCGAATGTGGCGGTACTCCTTGAGGTATCGGCCCGCCTGCCGCATGAACCACACGGGCCGCACATCGGTCGGGCGGCGCCGGCAGGCGTCCAGGAAACGGCTGGTCATTGGAGCCACGCGCATGGCTGTTCCACCTTGTCTTCGCAGAAAAACACGCGAAAATCTGTTGGCTTATGTTCGACCGCCCACTGGCGGCCATTTACGAAATACGGCTTGGCCCAGGCTTCGCTATCGATGGTTCGGGGGCAAATAATGGAAACCGAAAGGCTGCCCTGCGCCGGGTATCCGGTGCGGGGGTCCATGATGTGGGCATAGATCTTGCCCTCGGCGCGGAAGAATTTCTCATAGCTGCCGGAAGTGGAGATCGACATGTCCTTGAGAAAGACCTCCGCCGCGGTCTGGCGGGTGTTGCGGGGGTTTTGGATCTCGATGCGCCAGCCGCGGGGCTCCGAAGGCGGCGCGCCCAAACCGTAGATGCTGCTTCCCGAACCGGCCACGAGCGCGATCTGAACCCCTTTCTGTCTCAAAACATCCACCATGCGATCCACGGCATATCCCTTGCCGATACCGCCCGGATCCAATTCTACGCCCGGCCGGTCGAACCAGACCGTTTGCGCGGCCGGATCGAGATGCACATGCCGGTAGCCGACCTTTGTCATGGCCGCTTCCACTTCGGCTTTATGCGGCAGATGGCCGGTTCCCTTATAAAAGCCCCACACCTTCATGAGCGGGCCTACCGAAATGTCAAAGGCCCCGCCGCTTTCGCGGCTATATTCGTTACAGGCGGCCAGAAGCTGGAACAGCTCCGGCGAAATCTTCATCGGCTTTTCGGCCGCGTGCCGGTTGACCTGGCTCCATTCGCTGTCGGGCTTGTAATTCGACAACAGCTCGTCGAGCCGCCGCGTTTCATCGAATGCGGCGTCGGCGGCCTCCTCCATTTTGACCCGATCAGTGCCGTATAACTCGACGGTATAGGTGGAACCCATTGCCTCGCCGCTCTTTTCCAGGCGGAGCAGCGGCTCCTGAGCATGGGCGCAGACCACCCCCGAAAGAAACAAAAGTACCACGAACTGTTTGAGTTTGGAGCTAATTTTCGTTACGGCCACGAGATTTTTTCGCACGTTTCAGGAGGAAGTCGATCCGGCTTTCGACGTCGGGATTCCGGTCCAGGTCGAAATGCAGTTCGGGGACGTGGCGCAGGCTCAGACGAGTGGCCAGCTCATGCCGCAAATAATGCCGGGCATGTTCGAGGGCGTCCAATGAGGCGCGCTGTTCGCGCTCGCCGCCGCGCACGGCAACGCGGATGCTGGCGTGACGGCCGTCGGCGCTGACGTGAGCTTCCACCACCTCCACGTTCAGCAGCCGCGGGTCGTCCGTTTCGAAACCGATAATTTCGGCGAGTTCCTCGCGAACCGCTTCGGATACCCGCAATGAGCGACGTTCATCCATAAAAGGGGCCGGGGACCAGGGACTGGGGGC
>DATJMP010000024.1:0-6109 GCA_035508655.1 Bryobacteraceae bacterium | reverse complement strand
GGCAGCACGGCGAAATCGTGGCCGACATTCCCAATCGCGAGTTGGCTGACGAAGCGCCGATTTACGACCGCCCGCACACCAAGCCGATGCGACGCGCGCCCATGGCGATGCCCAAGCTGCCGCCGGCCGATGTGCAGGCCGCGCTGCCTACGCTCCTCGCAGCGCCGGACATCTGTTCCAAGCGCTGGATCTGGCAGCAGTACGATTTTCAGGTGCGCACCAACACGCTGGCCGGACCGGGGTACGACGCCGCTATTCTGCGCATCAAGGAAACCGGCACCTCGGTGGCCATGACGCTGGATGGCAACGGCCGCTACTGCTATCTTTCGCCGCGCGAAGGCGCCCGGCTGGCGGTGGCGGAAGCGTGCCGCAACCTTTCCACCATCGGCGCCAAACCGCTTGCGGCAACGAACTGCCTGAATTTCGGCAATCCCGAACGGCCGGAGATCATGGCGCAACTGGTGGAGGCGATCGAAGGCATGGCCGAAGCCTGCCGCTTCTTCGATACGCCCATCACCGGCGGAAACGTCAGCCTGTACAACGAAACTCTGGGCGAAGGAATCTATCCCACGCCGGTGATCGGCATGGTCGGAACGCTTCCGACGGCGCCGCCGCTGCGGCCCACGTTTCGGAACGCCGGGCGGACGGTGATGCTCATCGGCGGCGCGCGGACGTGCAACGACACTCAGTTCGGCAGCACGCAATACGCTAAGGAGATCGTGCATCAGCTCTGGGGGCTGCCACCCGCACTCGACCTGGAGTACGAGCTGCGCGTGCAATCGGCCGTCCGTCGCATGGTCGAAGAGGAGCTGCTGGAATCGGCGCACGACCTCAGCGATGGCGGATTGGCAGTGGCGCTGGCCGAGTGCTCGTTTGGGCCGGCCGAGATCGGCGCCCAGGTGGAGCTGGCCAGCCATCTGCGGCCGGAAGTGCTGATGTTTCATGAAGCTCCCTCGCGCATCCTGGTTTCTACCACCAATCCCAAGCGGGTCGCGGAACTGGCCGTGCAACACGAGATCGAAGCACCCGCAATCGGCGTTACCATCGAGAAGGGGATTGAGATTCGGCAACGCAGCATCACCCTGGGTTCCTGGGAAGTGGCGGCGCTCAAAGCCGCATGGGAAGGGGCGCTGGAGGCCTTGACAGGCCGCCAGACCGCCCGTGGCGGAGCGCCCTCCGGAAGGAACCCGGCCCCACAATCAACCGTTTCGGGAGAGCCCAATGTTCGATAAATTCCACGAGGAGTGCGGCGTGGTGGCGATCTACGGCCATCCGGAGGCGGCGAAGCTGGCGTACCTGGGATTGTACGCCTTGCAACACCGCGGGCAGGAGAGCGCTGGCATCTGTACCGCTGACGGTAAGGAAATCCACACCCATAAGGCCATGGGACACGTGGCCGATATTTTCACGAGCGACGTGCTCGCTACGCTGCCGGGCGAGCGGGCCATCGGCCACACGCGCTATTCCACCGCCGGCGACACCGTGCTGCTCAATGCGCAGCCGTTTTCGGTGGCATGCAACAAGGGCCGCATTGCCGTGGCCCACAACGGCAATATCACCAATGCCGCCGAGCTGCGCGCCGACCTGGAGCGGCGTGGGGCCATTTTCCAGGCATCCAGTGACACGGAAGTCATCCTGCACCTGATGGCGCATTCCAAGGAGCGCACGCTGGCGGCGGCATTGCGCGAGGCGCTGCTGCACCTGGAGGGCGCCTTTTCGCTGGTGCTGCTGGCTGACGAGGGGATCATCGTGGCGCGCGACGCCTATGGCTTCCGCCCTCTGGCGGTGGGAGAAATGGAAATTGCCGGAGGGCGCAAGGGCTACGCCTTTGCTTCCGAGACCTGCGCATTCGACCTGCTGGGCGCGGTTTACCTGGATGAGGTTGAGCCGGGCGAGATGGTAACGGTAGGTCCGGAAGGCATGACACGCGAGCGCTGGTCGCCGGAGCGGCCACAGGCGCATTGCGCCTTCGAGCACGTCTATTTCGCGCGGCCGGATTCCATGGTGTTCGGCCGGCCGGTGGCCGAATCGCGGGAGCTTTTGGGCCGGCTGCTGGCGCGAGAATGCCCGGCCGATGCCGAACTGGTGGTGCCCGTGCCGGATTCGGGCGTGGTGGCGGCCATCGGGTATGCGTCGGAATCGGGGCTGCCGTTCCGCCAGGCGCTGATCCGCAACCATTACGTCGGCCGCACCTTCATCGAGCCATCGCAGGCCATTCGCGATTTCGGAGTCAAGCTGAAGCTCAATCCGGTGCGCCACCTGCTCCAGGGCAAGAGCGTGGTGCTGGTGGATGACTCCATCGTGCGCGGCACCACCAGCCGTAAGCTGGTGCGAATGATGCGGCAGGCCGGAGCGCGCGAGGTACACCTGCGCATCTCGTGCCCGCCCACCATCTCCCCGTGCTTCTACGGCGTGGATACGCCGACGCGCGGCGAGCTGATCGGCTCCAACCACAGCGTGGAGGAGATCCGGCGATTCGTCGAGGCCGACAGCCTGGGCTACCTTTCGCTGGCCTCGCTGCGCAAGGCCGTCGGCGACGAGGAGCGGCGCGAATACTGTTACGCGTGCTACACGGGCGAATACCCCACGGAGCTGGTGAATATCGAAAGCCTCATGAAGTCGCGCCGGCGGTGCTGACGTCATGCAGCTGACCGGCGCCGATCTCACCATAGCGGAGGTTTGCGCGGCGGCACGCGGGCAGGGCGCCGAAGTCTCGATTTCGGCCGGAGCGCTGGAACGTATGCGGCAGTCCCGCACCGCCATCGAGCGGATGGCGGCGGGCGATGCACCGATCTACGCCGTAAACACGGGCGTCGGACTGCTGGCGGATGTCCGCATTCCGCGCGACGAATTGAATCAGTTGCAGCGCAACGTGGTCCGCTCGCACGCGGCGGGCACGGGCGAGCCGCTGCCGCGCGAGGTGGTGCGCGCTATGGTGCTGATCCGGGCCAACGTGCTGGCCATGGGCTTTTCCGGCATCCGGCCGTTGGTGGCGGAGCGCCTGTGCGAAATGCTCAATCGGGGTGTCACCCCGCGGGTGCCTTCCCGCGGCAGCGTGGGCGCTTCGGGCGACCTGGCGCCGCTCGCGCACATGGCGCTGGTGCTTATCGGCGAAGGCGAGGCTGAGTTTGCGGGAGCGATGCTGCCGGGCGGCGAAGCGTTGGCGCGCGCCGGCATCGCGCCCATTGAACTGGAAGCCAAGGAAGGCATCAGCCTGATCAACGGCACGCAGGCCATGCTGGCCATCGGCTGCCTCGAACTGGACGCGGCAGAGACGCTCGCGGATGCGGCTGAGGTGGTGTGTGCCCTTTCGCTCGATGCCCTGCGCGGCACGCCCGTCGCGTTCGACGAGCGGATTCACCGCGCGCGTCCTCAGACCGGCCAGGCGCAAAGTGCACGCCGGCTGCGCGAACTCCTCGAAGGCAGCGAAATCCGCCAGTCTCACGTGGCTTGCCGCCGCGTACAGGACGCCTATTCGCTGCGCTGCGCGCCACAGGTGCACGGGGCGGTACGAGACGCGCTGGCCGAGGCGCGGCGGGTCTTCGCCATCGAACTCAACAGCGCCACGGATAATCCACTGGTATTCGGTGAGGAGATCCTATCGGGCGGTAATTTCCATGGTGAGCCGCTGGCCTTTCAGCTCGATTTTCTGGCGGTGGCGGTGGCCGCGCTGGCCGGAATATCGGAGCGCCGCATTGACCGTCTGGTGAATCCTGCCCTCAACGAAGAGCTGCCGCCCTTTCTGGCGGGGCATGCGGGGCTGGAATCCGGGTTGATGATGGCGCAGGTCACCGCCGCTGCCCTGGTAGCGGAAAACCGCGTGCTGGCGCATCCAGCCTCCACCGGCTCCATCACCACCAGCGGCAACAAGGAAGATTTCGTGAGCATGGGGATGACCTCGGCTCTGAAATTTCAGAGCGTGATGCGCAACGCCCGAGCGGTGCTGGCCATCGAGGCGCTTGCCGCCGCGCGCGCTGTCGATCTGCTCGCGCCGCTCAAAAGCAGCCCGGCGCTCGAACGGGCCCGCGCCCGCATCCGCGAGGTCTCGCCGGCCATGGAGGGCGACCGGCCGTTGTATCCGGACATCGCGGCGTTAGAGGAATTGATCGACGCAGGTGGGCTGGCCTTAAGCGCGTAGAAGAGCGGCTTGCGGGCCGTCCGGGTCACTTCGTTTACTGGATCGACCGCCCCGTCGAAAGTCATGCTGGGCCGGGATTCGGCTGGTCGAGGATGCCGGCTCGAAAGCCGGCATGGCCGGCCAGGGGGCCGACTCTACGGCGGCGCGGCTTTCATCCCCTTGGGCGGCCGGCACGGCCGTGGTGACACCCTTACGGTGCGGTTCCATTTGTGGCGTGCCCCACGATGCGGAGCCGCGACGGTTAGGGAGCGGTTGGTTGGTAACGGAGTGACGGGGACATTCCACTAGACCAGACTAGTTACGCGAGCGACGACAGACGGCGGCGCAGGATGTCCAGCGCCATCTGGCAGGTGAAGGTCCGGATGCGCTGGCGGTCGCCGAGGAACCGCCGTTCGAATGCATGCGTGCCGGCGGCGTCGGCCAGAGCCACCCAGACCGTGCCCACCGGCTTGGCCTCGCTGCCGCCATTCGGTCCGGCAATGCCGGTGACCGCGAGTGCGTGCGTGGAATTGGAGCGGCGGCGGGCGCCGGCGGCCATGGCTTCGGCCGTCTCCCGGCTTACTGCGCCGAAGGTCTGGAGAACCTCCGGCGGCACGCCCAGCAGTTCGGTTTTGAGCGTGTTGCTGTATGTGATGAAGCCGCCGAGAAAATACTCCGAACTGCCGGGCACGGAGGTGAAGCGCTCGCCCAGCATGCCGCCGGTGCAACTTTCCGCCACCGCCACGGTTGCGTGCTTCTGTCGCAACAGGCTGCCTACCACTACCTCCAGCGGATCGCCGTTGCGCGAGTAGAGCCGGTCGCCAAGCAGCAGTTCGATAGGGCCGGCCACTTCTGCCAGAAGAGCGTCGGCCTCCGCGTCACTCCCGCAGCGCGCGCGCAGATGCACCTGCAGATCACCGTTGGCCGCCAGAATGGTGGTGGCGGGATTGTCGTATTTCTTGTAAACCGGCGAGATGAGGGAGTCGAGGTCGGATTCGCTCATGCCGGTGACGCGCAGGAAGGCGGTGCGGATAGCCTGCTGCGGCACGACGCGCGCCAGGCGCGGCAGACACTGGCGCTCGAACATGGCCTGCAATTCGTGCGGCGGTCCAGGCAGCAGAATGACCACCGCGCCCGATTCCTCCACCCACTGGCCCGGCGCCGTCCCGCGGTCGTTCGCGAGGGCTTCCGCGCCTTCAATCACGAACGCCTGCCGCTTGTTGATCTCCGCCATCTTACGGCCGGCGCGGGCGAAGCGCTGTTCCAGCCAGTGGGCAATTTCCGATTGGAAGTTCAGCTTGCGGTCGAGCGCCTGCGCCACGGCTTCGCGCGTGACGTCATCCTCGGTCGGGCCGAGGCCGCCGGAAAGGATGACGATTTCCCCGCAGGAAACCGCGCGCCGGATCGCATCCGCGAGACGGTCGCGGTCGTCGCCGATCACGCACTTCGACACCACCTCCACGCCGAGCTTGTTCAATTCCGCAGTGAGATAGAGCGAATTCGTATCCAGCCGCTGCGGCGTCAGCATCTCCGAGCCGACGGCGATGATCTCGGCATTCATCAGATCAGGGCCCGGCCCTTGATGCCCACGTCCACGCGGTAGAGCGAATTGGTGGTGGCCACGACCACCGAACGGGACGGCGTAAAAGCCAGGCCGACTACGCCCGGCCCCGAAAGGAACAACTCGGCATGCTGGTCCGGTGTGATGCGGACGACGCCTTTGCGGCCGGAGAGCGAAGCTGCCACGTACAGCCGCCCTTCGTCGTCAAAGGCCATTCCCTGCGGCCGGCCCAGGCCACGATAGAACGTCTCCACTTCGCCTTCCCCGGAGATGCGGTACACGGAATCGAAGCTCGACGTCGTCGGTCCCGTGACGTAGAGGTACCGGTCCGGGCCGAACGTCAGGTGGTAGGCGGCGATGGAAGGCTCGAGCGTGGCGAACACAAAAATCTGGCGGTTAGGACTGATTTTGAAAATCGTGCCGCTGCGGTC
>DATJMP010000023.1:0-25414 GCA_035508655.1 Bryobacteraceae bacterium | reverse complement strand
CGGCGTCATCATCCTCGCCCGTGTCATGGAAGGCCGCCTGCGCCTCGGCCAAAAGATCCGCCTCTGGTCAAACGGCCAGGCGTACGACGTGGAAGGCCTGGGCTACCAGGCGCCCAAGGCAACGCCTTGTGATGAGCTTTCCGCCGGCGAAGTCGGTTTCCTGTTTGCGAATATCAAGACTGTTTCCGACGCCAAGGTCGGTGACACGATCGTCGATCACGAAAACCCCGCTGCCGAGCCCCTGCCCGGCTTTGAAGAGATCAAGCCGATGGTCTTCGCCGGCCTCTACCCTGTGGAATCCCATGAGCACGGTCTGCTCCGCGACGCCCTGGAAAAGCTCCGCCTGAACGACAGCGCCTTCCGTTTCGAACCGGAAAACTCGGTCGCGCTCGGCTTCGGCTTCCGTTGCGGTTTCCTCGGCCTGCTGCATCTCGAAATCGTGCAGGAGCGGCTGGAGCGCGAGTTCGACATCGATCTGATTACTACCGCTCCTGGCGTCCGTTACCGCATCACCACGACGGACGGCACGGTTGTCGAAGTCGATAACCCAACCAAGTTTCCCGATCCATCCTCCATCAGGCAGGTGGAAGAGCCGATCATCGATGCCACGGTCATCACCCGCGAGGAGTACTTGGGCGGCATCCTCAAGCTGCTGGAAGACAAGCGCGGCGTGCAGAAGAAGTTCGAATACATTGGCGGCGGTCGGGTCATGCTGGTTTATGAACTGCCGCTCAATGAGATCGTCCTAGATTTCTACGACCGCCTGAAATCCGCTTCCCGAGGCTATGCATCCCTCGATTACCACTTGGCCGGCTATCGGATTTCTCCGATGGTGAAGCTGGACGTGTTGGTGGCAGGCGACCCGGTGGATGCGCTCTCCATGATCGTTCACCGCGATTTCGCCTTCGAGCGCGGGAAGGAACTGATCTCTCGTCTACGGCGCCTCATCCCGCGGCAGATGTTCGAGGTCGCGCTGCAGGCCGCTATCGGAAACAAGATCGTGGCCCGGGAGACCATCTCCGCGCTGCGCAAGAACGTTCTCGCGAAGTGCTACGGCGGCGATATCAGCCGCAAACGCAAACTCCTCGAAAAGCAGAAAGAAGGCAAGAAGCGAATGAAGCGCGTGGGGCGGGTGGAAATTCCCCAGGAGGCGTTCCTCGCCGTGCTCAAAGTGGGCCAAACGGAAGAGGAAGAGTAGGCCGAATCAAGCGCGGCAATGCTACTGCAGCCGGGGCCGCATCTGCTCGTTGGAAATCAGCCCGTCGAAGATCGCCAACACCTGCTTGCGGTACTCGTAGACGCGCTGCAAATCCTGCCGGAAGCCGTTCTCGAAGTCCCGTGCTTTCATCCACTTGTCCAGCATGGAACGCGGCACGTCAATGTCCTGGCGGAGGGTTTCGATGTCGTGCCCTCGCAAAAAAAGGCCGTAGAAAAAAGCGGCTTCCCTCTGGGGAGCCAAGGGGTCCAGTTCATCTCTCGCCGTCATAAACGTCTCAGCGAAAATGTCAGTATACCGGGCTCGTTAAATTTCCCGCAAGTCCGATTCCTGGGCCCTCCTGGTATCATGGCACGACGGAAGGAGATCCGTGCCCAGACGAATCGCCTCAGCGACCCGGATCCAGGCGTCCGGCAATAAACCCAAGCTTATCGATGAGTATATCGGCCGGGTAAACTCCGAGACTGCGGCCGTGAGCGTCGCACACATGCGGAGTCCGGCGGGGTGGGTGGAACCCGGCCAAACCCCCCTCTTTGATGAGTACACAATAGTACTAAATGGGCTGCTGCGTGTGGAACATGCCGGAGGAACGCTCGACGTGCGCGCCGGGCAGGCGGTTATCGCTTACGCCCAGGAATGGATACGTTATAGTACGCCGGAGGAGGGCGGCGCCGAATATATTGCCGTGTGCCTTCCCGCTTTTTCGCCGGGAACGGTTCACCGGGACCCAGAATAGCCAGCCGGGACCTGCCGGGTTTCTCTCGCTATTTTGACGCGCGCGTGCGAAACTCGTAGCGCTCGATTCGCACGGCGGCCCGGTCCGCTTCCGACCGGATCACGCGGCCCATGGCGACAAACTTCAACGGGCAGGTGCCATCCAGCCTTGCGGGCCAGTTCACCGAAAGTTCCACCATGCGTCCCATGGGCAATTTCTGCTCGGTTGTGAATAAGACCCCGCCACTTCCAATGTTGAGGGTTTTGCCCGACCCGCTGGTCACAACCTTTCCGTGGGTGACCTTGTATCTGACCTCCTCGCGGAGCGGGAACCGTGCTGTTCCCCTCCGTTCGGACATGCCTCCGAAATCCAAGCGTACATTTTCAGTAGCCAGGTCCATGCCGTATCCAATCATGGGGGTATCGTGTGTTCTCACACAATAGTCCAAAAGTTTAGGAATCAACCTAGGACCTGATTAT
The DNA here is from genome assembly GCA_035508655.1 of Bryobacteraceae bacterium. Taxonomy (GTDB): domain Bacteria; phylum Acidobacteriota; class Terriglobia; order Bryobacterales; family Bryobacteraceae; genus DATGMB01. Next base: position 23,004 of record DATJMP010000023.1, on the reverse strand, counting down.
ACATCGGTACTGAGTATGTTCACGATTTCCCAAAAATTAGGTCTGAATTAGGTCTGTTATTCTGACCTCATGCACGAAGACCAGCTCCGAGCCCTTCTTGAGCAGGTACGCAGCGGTGAAGTCGCTCCGGACCAGGCAGTCGCTAGTCTGCGGCACATGCCATTCGAAGACCTTGGTTACGCCAAGGTCGACCATCATCGTGCCCTTCGCCACGGTATGCCGGAGGTAATCTTCGCCAAAGGGAAAACCCCGGAGCAGGTGGTTGGCATCGCCGCAGCCCTGCTGGAACACTCGCCGAATGTGCTGATTACCCGTGCCGACCCCGCCGCCGCTGCCCTGGTCGCTCAGAAACTCGGCGGCGAGCATCTGCCGCTCTCCGGCGTCATCCGCTTTTGGCGGGACCACACCGTCAAAGGCAAAGGCCGAATCGCCGTGGTTTGCGCGGGCACCAGCGACATGCCAGTCGCGGAAGAGGCTCAGGCGACAGCCGAAGTCATGGGTAACGAGGTGGATGCCATCCACGACATCGGCGTCGCCGGTCTGCACCGCCTCATGCACAATCGCGAACGCCTCACTCAGGCTCGGGTCATCGTCGTATGCGCGGGAATGGAAGGCGCCTTACCGAGCGCCGTCGGCGGCCTCGTTTCCTGCCCCGTAATTGCCGTCCCCACCAGCGTCGGTTATGGAGCCAGCTTTCAGGGATTGGCCGCTCTGCTCGGTATGCTGAATAGCTGCTCCAGCAATGTCACGGTCGTGAACATCGACAACGGCTTCGGCGCCGGCTACGTTGCCAGTCTGATCAACCGCCTCTAATCGGCACGCGGCCTCGCGGCCCGGCGGTATCATCCAAATCCGAGGCTTATCGTACGAAACTCCCTTAGCCTGAAGCCAATTCTCCTGCTATGGGAAAATATAGTAACTGTAGTGGAACCTAAGCAGCGGGACCGGATGCACCTTGCAGACGAAGCCGCATCTGTGCCGGCTTCGGAAAACGCGCAAACGCACTCGGCTTTGGCCCGCCTCGCCGCCATCGTCGAATTCTCCGACGATGCCATTATCAGTAAGGATCTTGACGGCATTATCCAGACCTGGAACACCGGCGCCGTCCAAGTTTATGGTTATTCCGCGGGGGAAGCGATCGGCCGGAGCATCGCGTTCCTCCTGCCTCCGGGCCGCGTCATAGAAGAGCAGGAGATCCTTTCGCGAATGCGCCAGGGCGAGCGCGTCCAGCATTTCGAAACTACTCGCCTGCGCAAAGACGGAAAGCTGATCCACGTCTCCCTGACCCTTTCGCCTATCCGCGACCTTTCGGGCGAGGTCATCGGCGTTTCCCACGTGGCCCGCGACATCACCGAACGCAGGAATCTGGAAATCCAGATGCGCCAGACGCAGCGCCTGGAGAGCCTGGGTGTCCTGGCCGGCGGCATCGCCCACGATTTCAATAACTTGCTCACCGGCATCATGGGCAATGCCAGTCTGGTGCTCGAGGTGTTATCCTCTCACGACCCTTCGCGGGCGTATCTGGAAAACCTCCTGCTTGCCTCGCAGCGAGCGGCGGACCTTACCGCCCAATTGTTGGCTTATTCGGGCCGGGGACAGTTTGTGGTCGGCCCGGTCAATCTCTCCTCGGTCGTCTCTGAGGTAAACCTCCTGATTCGCGCTTCCATTCCGAAAACAGTCTCGGTGCAAACGGAGCTTGACCCTGGGCTGCCTGTCGTCGAGGCCGACCGCAACCAGATGCACCAGCTCTTGATGAACCTCATCCTCAATGGGGCTGAAGCCGTCGGCGAAAGCCAGCCCGGCAGCGTAATGGTGCGCACCTCCGCGGAGCAACTGGATCCGGGATTTATCAACGCTGCGCTGGCCGGCTCCGGCATAGCGCCCGGAGTCTACGCCTGCGTCGAAGTCCGCGACGATGGCTGCGGCATGGACGAAGAAACGAAAGCGCGCATCTTCGAGCCTTTCTTCACAACCAAGTTCACCGGTCGCGGGCTTGGGCTCTCCGCCGCCCTCGGAATCGTCAGCGCGCACCGTGGCGCCATTCGTGTCTACAGCACGCCCGGCCACGGTACAACTTTCAAGGTCTGGCTGCCCGCCGCCGCGGACGCGAAAGCCGAAGAACTCCGCCGGACTGCTCCGGTGCTCCCCACCGTGCTGGTGGTCGATGACGAAGAAATGGTCCGCAAAGTTGCCAAAGCCAGCCTGGAGAAGCGCGGCTTTGCCGTTCTGGTGGCAACCAATGGCCAGGAAGGGGTGGACCTGTTTTGCAACGTGTCGTCGATTGCCCTGGTCATCCTTGACCTTACGATGCCGGTAATGAACGGTGATGAGGCGCTGCGGCGCATGCGGAGCGTGCGCCCTGGCGTCCCGGTGATCATCTCCAGCGGCTACAGCGAGGCCGAAACCATGCAGCGCTTTTGCGGCGAGCCCAGCCTCTGCTTCATTCAGAAGCCCTACACCGGCGCCGCACTGCGGGACAAAGTCGAGTCCGTCCTGCGGGCTGGTGCCGCCGCCGGATAACGCTGGAGTGCCGAAAACCGGTTCCACCCGGGCAGTGGTAAAACATAGGGACATGAAATTTCTGCTGCTGTCTGTTGCTCTGCTTTGTCCCGCCGGCCGTAGTGTATGAGGGCGCTGGGCACGGTTTTATGACGAGGGCGAGGACCCCACCTCAACGAATGCCGCCCAGGCCGCTAACGTCAAGGCCCGTACGGCCGCATGGGCGAGGTTGAAGGAAGTGCTAGCGCAGTAGAGCCGGATCTGGCGGCGGCTATTCGCAGCGCAACGTGTCGATGGGCGATATGCGGGTGGCGGGCGGAAAAGCCCAGGGATTTGGCGAGCACGCGGGACGCGATTTTGAGATCGGAGGGCATAGCGGCCTGGGAAGGGAGTACGCCGCTCTGCTCGATTGGTCCAGGAAAAACGGATCTCTAAACATGAATTGTCGTGCGGCTCACTCACTGGCCGCTATCCAAGTAGTCCAGCAGCGTCGAGAGCCGTGGAGCGACCTCGGTATGGCCGCCAAAGCGTAAGGCATTATACGCGGCGGTGAATTCCGCGACGGTGCCGGCAAACGGCGATCGCTCGAGCGAAGCGGCGAATTCAGCCGGGGTGAACCAGGCCGGCTTTTCATACCCGCGCTTTTCGAGGACCGAGAGCATTCGCTGGTAGAGCAGCGTGGCATCTGCCATGCTCGCTTCGCCGCGCCGTGCGCGCTCCACTCGCCGGCGGAAGCGCAAGAGCCGCAGCAGGCGGGCACTGAGGATACGGAGAACCACCACGCCGGCAAGGACGAGCAAAATTGGCAGGCCAAACCTGCGCAGCCACTTCGTGACCCTGGCATCCCAGTTCCACCCGCTCCCGGCCAACGTGCTCAACCAATCCAGACCCAGACGGCGGACGGTCTGCTCAAACCGGTCTGCTAGCGATCCCTGCACACCCGCGTCGTAGCCCACCACCCACTGGCGCCAGAAGGTCTGGGCGGCATCGAGATAGAGGTCCAGGCGGGCGGCGAAGCCGGATTCCGCACCGGAAGCGGAGGGCGTCGGGTCGAAGGTGGTCCAGCCATACCCGCTAATCCATGCTTCCACCCACGTATGTGCATCGGAAGCCCGCACCAGCCACTCGTCTGTAAAGGGATTGAAGACGCCGCTCTGGAAGCCGGTGGCAAGCCGGGCGGGAATTCCCAGCGTCCGGAGCATCACGGTCATGGCCGAAGCGAAATATTCGCAATGGCCCATCCTGCGGGTAAAGAGAAAATAGGCCAGGGGATCGGCCGGTTCATGATCCGGCAGGCGTATGGTGTACGCGTAATCGTGGCCGAGATGGCGCTCGATCGCGCGGGCCTGTTGGATGTCGGTGGCGAGGCCCGCGGTCATTCGGGCGGCTAACTTCGGGATGCGTGGATCGAGCCGCGGAAGCTGAAGGGCGCGCTCGCGCTCAGCCAAAGACAACACCGGAAGTGGGAAGCGGGGCGGAACCGACTCCGGGGGATCTTCAAACAGGCTATAGGCGGCGTAATGGAAGCCTTGGACAGGTGGGTGGGTCAGGCGATAGCCACCCTCCACCCGCTCCAGACGCGCGGCGCGCACGCGGATGCTTCGCGGCTCGCCGGCGAAAAAAAGGGCGTCGGTCGAGATTTCGTCGTACGTGATGTCGTAATTGATGCCGTGGCGGAAGTGGGTCTCGACGCCGGGCATGAGATCGGCTTCGCCGCCGGTCAGCCAGAGCGTGGTGCGCTCTCCCGCTGGATTTGACCAGCGCTTGCCGTCGAACTCTTCGAGTGTGCCCCCCCGCCATTTCAGTCCGCCCGGCACCTTTCCCCATAAGTGAATGTGCATGACAGGCCGCGAGCTGATTTTGATTTCGCCGATCTCCCCCAGCCGGATTTCCGTGGCAAAGCCCGGCAGGTGCAGGCGGCGCGAGAGGAGATGCGAAAACGCCGCATCTGCCGTGCGTGGCAGCAGGAGAAAGAGGCCGCCGGTGAGCGCCAGTATGCCGCCTGAAGCGAACACAGCCAACGCCGCCAGCCGCGACGCCAATCGGGGCGCGTTGCCGGCGCTCCGGCCTCCAACCGTGCCCGCGCGGGTCATCGAGCGGCGGATCTCGGCGCTCATCAGCGCGCCCATAGCGAAGAGAAGATAGAGCGCCAGAAATACGAAAAAGCCGACATTCACAGCTGCTACGGCCGCTGCCAGAAGTTCCAGGAAGGCGATCGCGGCAGTAGCCAGATGTTCCCGAACACTGTGCGCCGTCAGGATTTGGATAGCCACCAGGAAGAACGCCAGGTGGAGCGTGGCCGTGAGCAGTGCGTGTGAAATCCAGGCGTAATCGAGCACGGCCGCGCCGCAGGCGATCACGGTGACGGGAGTAGCCAGACGCGCGGGCACTTCCGGGCGTGCGAAACCTGCCAAAATGAGAGCTCGCCAGAGCAGGCCGGCGGTCATGACTGCCAGGGTTGCCCAATCCAGATAGCCGGATCCGGCGAGAGCGAGGTAGCCGGTCGCCGCCATTCCCAGGAGCGAAGCCTCGAAAAAGCGCTCCACCGAGATTGCGGCACTGGCGCCCGCGCGCATGGTTGTATTTTAAGCGATGAGCGCCGGGCGCCCGCCGGGGCAGGAACTGGCTGTACTGTTAAAATCTAAGCTTCGTTCCCTCTCATGCAATCGATTGGCCTGGTGGTTCACGGCTCCGGCAAGGTCGGATTTCTACATCAATTGACCGGCGTAATTGCCCGTCATGGCGGGGATATCGGCTCGGTTGAAATTCTCGACAATGCGGAGGACCATGCACGAACCTATTTCGAGGTGGTCCTGCCCGGCGGGGCGGAAGAATTGCTGGCGGATCTGCGTGATCTGCCGACGGTGCGCGCGGTAGAAAAAGTGGACATTCTCGAAAAGATCTACGGCAAACGCATCATCATCATGGGTGGAGGTGCGCAGGTAGGCCAGGTGGCTATCGGGGCGGTCTCGGAGGCGGACCGGCATAACATTCGCGGGGAACACATCTCGGTGGACACCATTCCGCTGGTGGGGGAAGAGAAACTAGCCGCTGCAGTGCGGGCCGTGGCGCGCTTGCCGCGCGCCAAAGCTTTGGTCCTGGCAGGCTCACTGATGGGTGGTGATATTGAGAGGGCCGTCCGAGAGGTACGCAACCAGGGCCTGATGGTGATCAGTCTGAATATGGCCGGGAGCGTGCCGGAGGCCGCCGATCTGGTAGTTTCCGATCCGGTACAGGCCGGTGTCATGGCCGTGATGGCGGTTGCCGAAACTGCCAAATTCAACCTCAACCGTCTCACGCGCCGGATATTTTAGAAGCAGGTCCTTTCGCTCCACAGGCGCTCCTGTTGGAAGCGTTTCAATTCATTGCGATTCCCTGGCCGCCGTTCCTTCTACCCGGCGCGGCGCCAGCCTGCGGCGGCACAGATCGCCCAGCCGTGCCTTGGCTCGTGACTTCAGGACCCGATATTGGGCTTCGGTCAGGTGCATGGCGCGGCGGATTTCCTGCGGAGTTTGTTCTTTGAGATAGAATCGAACCAGAATTTGCCGGTCCCGTTCCCGCATACCGCTTAGTACCCTGCGCATGACTTCTTCGATCTGACGGTCCATCGCGTTGTGTTCGGGGTCCGGCGCCCGATCGGGAAGCGGCGCCTGCAGTTCCATCACCGGTGGGTTCCTTCTCTCCTTCGAGATCCGATCGATGTGACTGGCCACCTGCCGGCTTACCATCGTCTGCACGTAACCCATCAAGCGTTCCGGCTGGCGGAGTTTGCCCTCCCGGATCGATTCCATCACTGCCACAAACAAATCATGGACTTTGTCGTTGACATCCATGGCGGCAAGCTGGCGCGCCAGACGCAGCCGGACGCCGGTAGAAAACACTTCGTAGAGGTCTTCGACAGCGTCCGCATCCCCGACGCGTACGCGTTGGACAAGTTCCGACCACGGAGCATCTGGCTGATGAAAAACACCTCGGGGGTTCACTTTAGTACGCTCCTTTAGAACAACAACCGTACGCTTTGCTTTACGACAACCCGGAAGACAGCGGGGATAGTGACAGGACCAGGCGTGCCCGACCACTGAAAGAAACTTATGTCGCCGAATCAAGCCTTGGGAAGGACTGTGCTGGCGGCTAAGTCCTATTACCATATAGGACAAAAATCATTAGGATTTTGCCCTATAAATACCTTAAAATCATAACACCACTTTTCAAAGAAAGCGACAAGAATTTGCCTGTGCCCAGTAATTGTCACCGGCATGTCCCCGCATGATGAGAGAGAATAAAGCCACTTATCCGACTGGCGCTCGAAGTGCTTGAAGGTTTCCGGTCGACAGAAAAATGTTGGATCCAGTGGCGGGCAAGCTCGAACACTACATGGATTTGCTGAGCATCCGGCAGAAGTTAGTCGCCTCTAACATAGCCAATGCAGACACTCCCGGTTACCAGACTCGGGATATTGACTTTCAATCCGAGTATCTAACCGAAATAGGGGAAACACCGCAAGTTAGGGAGGTATCGGGACTGCCCGTCAAGAACGACGGCAATAACGTCAGTCTTGACCGCGAATCGCGGTTATTGGCGGAAAACGATCTCCGTTTCCAGGTCGCTTCCAGCCTGTTGCACTCGCAAATCCACCAGGTGCAACTTGCCATTGACGTGGATAAAGCGTCGTGACACGAGCGGCGCAATTCGGATTCAAAAGGCTGCCGGGCGGCACACTATGAGCCTGTTTTCGGTTTTATCGATCGGGGCCTCGGGTATGGCGGCACAACGCACGCGCGCGGAGATTCTGGTAGAGAACCTTGCCAACGCGGAAACCACCCGCACGCCCGAGGGGGGACCCTACCGCCGCAAAGACGTGGTGTTCGAGAGCGCGCCGGCCGAATCGCCGTTTGCATCCCTGCTCGACAACCAGATGCAGGCGCCCGAAGGTGTAAGCGTGTCCCAGGTGATCACAGACACCAGCGCTCCGGAGCGGCGGTATCTACCCGGTCATCCTGATGCCGATGCCAACGGCTACGTCGCGTTCCCGCGAATCAATCCCGCCGAAGATATGGTGGATCTGATGGATGCAGCCCGGAGTTACGAGGCAAATATCGCCTCCATCGGAGCCGTTAAGGACATGATCGAACGCTCGCTGGACCTGCTCCGCTGAGGCTGAGTGATGCCTGCGCCGATTCCTCCCGTTTCCGCCGCCGTTGCTCCCGCGCCGGCTATTCCCGCGGCCAGTACTTCCTCCTCGCCCGGAATGTTTCAACAGGTGCTGGCCGGTGCGATTCAGAGCGTGGAGGCCAGCGCACAGAACGCCTCCGCCTCAGTAGAGCGTTTTCTCGCGGGCGAGGGCGAAGAGCTGCATACCACCGTCCTGGCAACTGAACGCGCCCAGTTGACCTTTGATCTTTTCCTGCAGGTGCGCAACAAAGTAGTCAGCGCCTACCAGGAGATTATGCGGATGCAGGTCTAGCCTGGATGATTGGTTAATCCACCCTCGGCCGGCTCCTGGTCGGCTGAAGTTTTTTCCGGTTCCAGACGATGGTATCGAAGAGTCACCGGCAGCCGGATGCTTCCGCAGGGCGAGCGCGGATCGCTCCTGGCTGACGGCTGATCGCTCGAATGAAGAAGCTTCTCGCGCACCTCTCAATCCGCCAGCGAATCGTCATTGCCGCCGCGGCGCTGTTGGCGGCCGGTCTGCTCTACGGACTGGTGCGACAGCAGCGGGAAGCCGATTTCAAGCCGCTGTTTACAGGGGTGGCGCCCGAGGACGCGGCTGCCATCGTCCAGAAACTCAAGGAAAGCGGCGTGGAGTATCGCCTGCCGGATAACGGGACTGCCGTGCTGGTGCCCTCGGGCCGGCTGGCGGAATTGCGCCTCAGCCTGGCGGCGGCGGGTCTGCCTAAGAGCGGGCGCATGGGTTTCGAGCTGTTCGACAAAACCAGCCTGGGCGCATCCGAATTCACTGAGCACATCAATTACCGGCGCGCGCTGGAGGGCGAACTTGAGCGCTCGGTGATGTCGCTCTCGGCTGTGGAGCAGGCGCGCGTCCATTTGACGTTTCCGAAGGATTCGGTTTTCGTGGAGGAGAAGGAACCGGCCAAGGCGAGCGTCCTGGTCAAGCTGCGTCCGGGGGCCGCTCTTTCGCCGGCGAATGTTCAGGCAATCAATCACCTGGTGGCGAGCGCGGTAGAAGGGCTTTCGCCGGACGCGGTCTCGGTGTTGGATATGAACGGCAACCTGCTGGGGCGTCCAAAGCCGACGGGTGGCCTCGACGGTCCGGAGCCCTCCGAGGCCAGCCTTGACTACCGGCACAAAGTAGAAGCGGACTTGCTCGCCAAAATCAATTCGACGCTCGAGCCGCTGCTCGGCGCCAACAAGTTCCGCGCGGGCGTTTCGGTGGATTGCGATTTTTCGGGCGCCGAGCAAAGCGAGGAGGTCTTCGATCCGACGCACTCCGTGATGGTCAGCTCGCAGCGCACCGAGGATGTCTCCGGAGCGGCCACTGCCAGCGGCGTGCCCGGCACTGCGTCCACGCTCCCCCGTCCCACTTCCCGGCCCTCCGCCGGATCGAAAAATGTATCCCGTCTCAGCGAGAACATCACTTACCAGACCAGCCGCACAGTAAAAAAGACCCGGCTTCCTGCGGGCAGCGTGCGCAAGATGTCCGTCGCGGTGCTCGTGGATAACGATTTGAGCTGGGAACGCGACCACGCCGGCTACCGTCGCGTGCTGACACCGCCGGCGCCGGAAAAGCTCAAGGCCATCCGGGACCTGGTCGCGGGTGTGACCGGCTTCAACGCCGACCGGGGCGATCAGATCATGATCGAAAGCCTGCCGTTTGAAAGCACGCTGGCCATCGAACCGCCATTGCCCGAAGTTCCGCCGGGCGCTCCCGCCGCGCCCAACGCACATCCGGTGCCCCCGCTCGGCTTTAAATGGAATCCGGACCGGCGAACCCTCTGGACGGGGTCGGTCGCTGCCGCGCTCCTGCTGGCGCTGGCGATCACGGGCTTTTGGCTCCGGCACCGCCGCTCCGTCCGGCACGCTGCTCCGCCCCCGGCTGTGTCCGCGCCCGCTGAACTGGCGCCTCCGGCAGGCGGCCCGCCAGTCCCACCGCTGCCGCCCGGCCCGACAGCCCCGGCTAAGGCGAGTCTCGAAGAGCAGCTTCAATCGAAACTGGCAGAGCGTGACGCGCTCCAGCAGAAGCTGGACAGCCAGGCCTTGAGCTCGCTCAAGCTGGCGCCCGTCATCACCAAGACCGCCGAAGTGCTGGCCAAGCACCTGCGCGAAAAAATCGCCAAGGAGCCGGATGTCTCCGCGCAGATCCTGCGAGCCTGGATCCGCGAGGAAGAGGAAAGCTGAGCGATGATCCTGAACGCCACCAAGACCGAAAAGGAGGTTCTCTCCGGCCTGCGCAAGGCAGCCATGCTGCTCATCGTGCTTGGCGAACAGACCAGCGCGGAACTGCTGCAGCAGCTCAATGAAGAAGAGGTACAGAAGGTCAGCCGGGAGGTCGCCAAGATCACCTCCATCTCGACGGAGCAGGCCGAGACAGTACTCAACGAGTTCCATCACATTGCGACGGCCGGCGAGTACGTGGCCCGGGGCGGCGTGGATTTTGCCCGCAAGCTGCTCACCCGAGCCTTCAGCCCGGACGCCGCCAAGCGGCTGCTGGAACGGCTCACCCGGGCGATGGGCGCGGACGCGGCTTCTTTCGACGCCATTCAGAAAGCCGATCCGCAGCAGCTCGCCAAGTTCATCCACAACGAGCATCCACAGACCATTGCCCTGGTGCTCTCTCACCTGGTGCCGTCGCAGGCGGCAGCCCTGCTCACATCGCTCCCGCCCGGCCTGCGCGCCGATGTCTCCCGGCGCATGGCGAACCTGGACCAGATCTCGCCCGAAATCATCCTCAAAATTGCTGGTGTGATCGGCCAGAAGCTGAAGGCCCTGGGCGAGTTCAGCCGCGAATCGTATGGCGGTGTGCGAGCTGTGGCGGAGATGCTGAACCGGCTGGATTCCGGCTCCAGCCGCGAGATTCTGGAGACTATCGAATCTCAGGACACCAACCTTGCGGAAACCATCCGGCACCTCATGTTCGTCTTCGAGGACCTATTGCTCATTGACCCGATGGGGCTGAAGGAGGTGCTGGGGAAGGTGGACCGCAGGGTGCTCACCGTGGCTCTGAAGGGCACCAGCGAACAACTCCGCAACCAAGTGTACGGCTGCCTCTCTCAGCGCGCGGCCGAAATGCTGAAAGAGGATACGGAGGCGCTCGGCCCGGTCAAGATCAAGGAGGTGGATGGCGCCCAGCAGCAGATCATTGCAGTGGTGCGGCAACTGGAATCGGAAGGCGCTTTGAGCCTCAAGGGCGCAGTGGGCGAACAATATGTCGTCTAAAGTGCTGCCGCCGGACGACCCGAGGCCGGTGGGGCCGGTGGCATGGCGGCCGGTGGCCTCGCCGCGACGCCAGCCCGCGGCGCCTGCGGCGCAAATACCCGCTCCAGATCAGGCCGCCCGACTGGCCGAGCAGGAACAGGAGTGCCAGCGAAAAGTCAGGGAGGCTCGGGCTGCCGGGATGCGCGAAGGGGAAGCCGCCGGGCGCAGCCGGGCCGCCGCCGAGGTGCAGCCGGTGATCGAGCGGCTCGGCCGGGCCATCCAGGACTTGGCAGCGCTGCGGCCGCGGCTACGCCGTCAGGCCGAAGCCGACACACTGCAACTCGCGTTGGCGATTGCGCGCCGCGTGCTGCGGCGTGAACTGGCCGTCGATCCGGAGGCTCTGCACGGCCTGGTGCTGGCTGCGCTCGAAAAAGTGGAAGCACGGGAGATCAGCCGTGTGCGGCTGCACCCTTCGCAAAGCGCCGCCGTTTCCGCCTGGCTGCGGCAGGCGGCGGCCGGCCAGACGATCGAGGTGGTGGCTGACCCGGCCTGCCAGCCCGGGGCAGCGGTTTTCGAGACGGAGCGCGGCGATCTGGACGCCTCCGTGGAAACCCAACTGCACGAAATCGAGCGCGGCTTGGCGGACTGCCTCCGGAGGCAGGCATGAGCGACATTCCGGCCGTTGATCCACTGGCGCTCGGCCCTTATTTCGAGGGGCTGGAACGGATTTCGCCGTTCCAATGGGCGGGCCATGTGACGGAAGCGGCGGGCCTGCTGGTGGAGTCGCGCGGGCCGGACGCGGCCATCGGCGATTTCTGCGAAATCCGGCCGGCGGGCGGCCCGCCCATCCGCGCCCAGGTGATCGGATTTCGGAACGGCCGCGTGCTCTCCATGCCCCTCGAAGAGACAGGCGGCCTGCGACTTGGTGACCCGCTAGTGGCGCGCCCGGAAGCGGCCCGGGTGGAAGTGGGGCCGGAGCTGCTGGGCCGGGTGCTGGACGGCTTCGGTCGGCCGATGGATGGTGGTCCGCCCATTCCCGCGCGCGATGCCTACAGCTTGCAAGGTACTCCGGTGGGCCCTCTCGAACGCGAACCGATCACCGAGCCGCTGGCTACCAGTATCCGCGCCATCGATGCTCTGCTGCCGTGCGGCAAAGGGCAGCGGATCGGAATCTTCGGCGGGAGCGGCGTGGGGAAGAGCACGCTGTTGGGCTCGATGAGCCGCCATCATTCCGCCGATGTCAGCGTCATCGCGATGATCGGCGAACGCAACCGCGAGGTGCGCGGATTCCTGGAAAACGAATTGGGGGCCGAAGGCCGGCGGCGCTCGGTAGTAGTCTGCGCCACCAGCGACCGTCCCGCGCCATTACGCGTGCGCGCCTGTCTGGTGGCGCTGGCGGTGGCGGAGTATTTCCGCGACCAGGGCGCCGCGGTCCTGCTGGTGATGGATTCGGTGACGCGGCTGGCCATGGCGCAGCGGGAAATCGGTCTGGCGGCGGGCGAGCCGCCCAGCCAGAAAGGATATACGCCTTCGGTCTTCAACCTGCTGCCGCGAATCCTGGAGCGGGCGGGCAATTTCCGCCGGGGCTCCATCACTGGCTTTTTCACCGTGCTGGTGGAAGGCGACGATTTCAATGAGCCCATTGCCGACGCGGTGCGGGCCATTCTCGACGGCCACATTGTGCTCTCGCGCCAACTGGCGGCGCAAGGCCACTATCCGGCGATTGACGTGCTGCACTCGGTGAGCCGGCTCAGCTCGGCGCTGGCCAGCCCGGCCCAGCAGGCGGCGGCGCGCAAGCTGCGGCAGGCGCTGGCTGTGTACCGCGATTCTGAAGACTTGATCCAGTTGGGTGCCTACGTGGCGGGCGCCAATCCGGCGCTCGACGCTTCTATCCGCATGCGCGGGGAGATGCTGGAATTCCTGCGGCAGGATCACCGCGCCACCGCCACGCCCGCCGATACGCTGCGGCGGCTCGACGAGCTGGCAAAGGGGTTGGATACGCCGCCCGCACCGCTCGCGCAGCGTCAGCCAACCGCCCCCGTGCGATCATGACACGCTTCCGCTTCCGCCTGGAGCGGGTGCTGGCCTGGCGCCGTACCCAACTGGAAATCGCCGAGGCTGCCTTCCAGGCGCAGAACGCGGCGGCAGCGGAACTGGATCGTGCCCGCGCCGCTCTGGACGCGGCCGGCATCCGCGCGGAAATGACCGTCCGGCAGTGGGATCGCGTAACTGGCGGCGACCTCGCCGCGCTCGATGCCTTCCGGACGGACCTTCAGCGCCGCCAGACTGCCCTGGACGCGCAACGGCGCGCTGCCCGCGAGCAACTGGAAGCGCGCCGGTCTGCCATGCTGGAGGCGCGGCGGCGCTGCCGGCTGCTGGAGCGGTTGAAAGAGCGGCGGCTGGCCGAATGGAATGCCGCAGTGGAGCGCGAAATTGAGCAGTTAGCCGGGGAAATGGGGGTCAGCTCCCGGCGCTTGGCAGCCGGCTCGTAGGACGCGAGAGGACTTCATTTCGCAACCCGGCAGTACCGCAGCCAAAGCGAATACACGCAAGTTTCCCGGAGTTAGACTGGAGTGTGCACGAACTCGAGCAAGCCCGGGAATGGTTGGCGCAGGCCGGTGCGGTGGCTGCGCTCACGGGGGCGGGCATATCCGCCGCCAGCGGAGTCCCCACCTTTCGTGGTCCGGGAGGCCTGTGGCAAGGATTCAAACCCGAAGATCTGGCCACTCCGGAGGCCTTTGCACGCGACCCGAGGCTGGTTTGGGAGTGGTATGACTGGCGCCGCCAGCTCGTGGCGCAAGCCACTCCCAATGCCGCCCATCTGGCACTCGCCGAACTTGCCCGACGAAAAGCGCGCTTCACCCTGATCACGCAGAACATCGACGGGTTGCACGATCTCGCCGGCAGCAGCCGCATCCTCAAGCTGCATGGCGATATCTGGCGCATGCGCTGCACCGCCTGCAGCGCCGAGTTCCCCAACCGCCGCGTGCCGCTGCCCAAGATTCCTCCGCATTGTGCCTGTGGCGGTGTGGCGCGTCCAGCCATTGTGTGGTTCGGCGAGCCGCTTCCGCCCGGCATGATGGAGGAGGCGGAGCACGCCGCCGCTTCGGCGGAAGTCTTCCTGGTAGTCGGAACCTCCGCCGTGGTCTATCCCGCTGCCGGACTGATCCCGTATGCGCGCCAGTGCGGCGCGAAGGTGATCGAGATCAATTCTGAAGCCACGGCTGCCACCGGCATCGCGGATTGCGCCATCCGGGGCTCGGCCGAGGAATTACTGCCCGCGCTGATCTAGAGGCGTGCGTTCACACACGGAGACACAGAGGAAGACAAGCCAGAAGTCAGGAGACAGAAGGCTGACTTCGGCATTCTGTCTTCTGACTCCTGGCTTCCTCCGCGGCTCTGTGCGAGGGCGGAGGCGCCGTCCTGTTTTACGGACCGCGCCACATGTATTCGTTCCCGCGAGCCTACGCACTTACGGTAGCGCCGCGGATTTGGCGCTGCCGTAATAAAGCCCGTTGAACAGGAGCTTGTAGGTAGCATGAGGCTGGTCGCGGAAATTGACTTCCGGCCCCAGCAGAATGACTTTCCCTTCGCCGACGCTGGATTCGGTCACGGCCGTGCCGCCATCCAGGTACTGTTGGCCCCAGGCCCAGCCGCTGTCCAGAACCCCCGGACCTTCGAACCAGGCTACGGCCTCCGTCTTCCGACGCGCGGCATCGGGTTCGAGCTTGAACACGGGGCTGCTGTCGAAGAAGACGTCGAGCTGCGAGGGCATGCCGTAGGCGAGCGGATCGGTGTTATCCACGTGCACCTTGAGCAGCGAGCCGGGGATGTAGAACTTCTCGCGCGGCAGCGGGTGGTCTTTGCCGTCCGGACCCTTTTCGGTCAGATAATTCCTCACGGGGAGGCCGAGAGCGTCCGCGACGCTGGTGGAACTGCCGATGGTCACGATGGAGCCGCCGGATTCGACGAATCTGCGGAGCTGTGGAATGGTCCTATCCTCGCTAACCCGGCCGATCCTGGCGCGATACATTTCGGGGATCAGCGAGGGGTCGGGGCCTCGCCCGCCACGCCCACCGCCGCGGCCGAAGGCGTTCGCACCAAGGCGAATCGCGCCATCGGTAAATACCAGAACGTCGAATTGGCTGCGCAGATCGCCCGCGTCCAAGGTGGTCGGATAGACGATCTGATAGGGGAAATCGTATTGCTCGAACAACCAGCGCGTCCAGCCGGAAGGCATGTTGCCACCATAGACGTCGTAGAGGCCGATGCGAATGGGCTGGAGTTTCAGAGCCTCGCCGGAAGGAGCGCTCGCGGCGGCCCGAGCCGGAACGCCCAGTTCTGTGGCTGCTTTGACGATGAGCGGCTTTGCCGTCGTTGAGTAGGGCACCCAGATCGCGCCAGGCTCGAGGTTGTCGCCGGCAGGAGGCTTTCTCAGCCAATAGACATCGGCGCCGGCTCTGAGCAGCCAGTTCACAAGCTTGAAGGAATTGTTGATGCGGTGGCTCACCAGATAGCCGGCGGGAGTACCGCTGCCGGTCACAGTAGCGGGCGGCGGCGGAAGCAGGCCTGAGATCTTTACGAACGGGCCATCGAAGCCGTCGAGGATGCGGTCGAATTTGACGCCCATCTGGTAGGCCAGAGTCCAGCCCGTAATGTCGTAGGGCGGCGTGGGTGGACCGCCGGGGTAGCGGAAATCGTTGGGGTGGTCCTGGGGCTCGAACATGTCCATGATCTGCGGGCGGAAGGCCTGCGCGGTTTTCACCACATAAGAGCCTGAGGGATAATTTTTGCCGTTCACGGCGAACGGTGCGGACGCCTTCAGAACCGTGACGCCGCTCTTCAGCAGGGCGTTGACGAACTCGGTGGCGGTGGCGAAATCGGGTTGGTCGGAAGGCAGGATGTAGCCGCGCGGATCGCGCATCCTGGGATCGTGGAGAACGGTGTTGTAGAGATTGGTGGGCAAGGTGCGGGCGTTCAGGCCACCAACCGTCAGGCCAGAGGGGAGGTCGGCGCTCGGGAGTCCCATCTGGGCAGCCGTACCTCTGCCGCCCCGTCCTCCCCGTCCGCCACCGGCGTCCTCGCTTGCGGCTTCCAGCGCCGCGATGCGCTTGGGCGTGATCGTCCAGGTATCTCGACTGCCTCTCTCGATGGAATTCTCGCCCATCCGCCAGATGTTGAAGAGGAAGGTCTCGCGATAGCGCGAGGCGAGGTCGAGAATCGCCCGGTTATTAGTGATTTCGTATTCGATCGACTCCCGGTAATGCCATTCCTGCGGGGCAATGGGCATCGGCCAGTCGCCCTGCGGAAGTTGCTTTTCGGCTACCAGCGGGATGCTGGTCGGAGTGGGATTGCCAATGATCTCGGTGAGGATACCGATCATGTTGTGGAAATAGCCGATGGTTCGCAGGCCGCCGTTCCACCAGGTGGAATAATTGGCGCCGCTGCGCATGGCGCTCCCGCCCTTCCCCTCGGCCACCAGGCGGCTGTGCAGCGCCGTCCCCACCATCTCTACGCCCAGCGGAATGAGCGGGTCGAAATTGTAATTGAACGGGTCGCGGAACGGCGGCATAAAGATCACCGCGCCGGCAGGACCTGTCTGATGGTGGTTGTAGACAATCTGCGGGAACCACTCCAGGAACATGACCCGGTTCATGTTCGTGGTCTCCGGCATGTTCGACATGTAGAAATCGCGGTTGTCGTCATGCCCGATGTACTTGTTGTAAAGACGCGGCAGATCGTTCAGGCTGCGCTGGGCCGGTGGCTTGAGCGGCGCGTCAGGACTCTCCGAGCCGCGCATGTACCAGTTGGCAATGAATTCCTGGCCATCGGGATTGGCCTGGACGTAAAGCTGGATCGTATCGTCCAGCAGGCGCATGGTCTCGGGGTCGGTGCGGCTGATCATCTGGTAGACCATCTCCATCAACTGCTGCGAGCCGACCGATTCCGACGCGTGCAGGCCGCCATCGATCCACACCACGGCCTTCCCCTCCCGCGCCAGTTCGTGCGCCTGCTGCTCGTTGACGCCCTCAGCCAGAGCAAGCTTGCGGGCGATCTCCCGGTAATGCTCCAGGTTCCGGATATTGGCGGGCGAAGAAATAATTGCCATGTACTGGCGGCGCCCCTCCGCCGTCGGGCCGATATCTACCAGCTTCATACGGTCGGATTCGGAAGCCAGCTTCTTCCAATAGGATTCCAGTTGGGTATAGTTTGCTACCTCGTAGTCGTCGCCGATATTGAAGCCGAGCGCCTCTCGGGGCGTAGTGATATGAGGTGCGGATTGAGCACCAAGCAGGCAAACCGAAAGCACCGCCGCGGCCAGGCCCAGCCACAAGCGGAAGCATCGAGGGGTCATAGGGAGAAGTGTACTACGGGATACTTGGTGATCCCGGCGCGATAGAGGTCCCGGCTTCGGCGGAGGGGGACTAGGGATCAGGGATTAGGGACTGAAACAGGCGGAACGCTTCGACGCGTCCTCAGGACCCGCACGCCCGATCCCCAACCCCTGATCCCTGACCCTTACGCCTTTACGGGCTTGTCGGATGCCTTCCAGCGCTTCTCGTCCCAGTACAGGACTTTGCCTTCACGGTAAGACTGGACGGCCAGGTTGATCACCACCACGGCGCGCGCGCCGGTTTCGACATCCAGGTGCGGCTTTTGGCGGGTCCGCATGCATTCCAGGAAATTGCCGACGTGGGCCTGCATGGGGTCCTTCTGGTCAATCGCGATCTGGACTTCCTTGGTGCCGAACTTGGAAGAGTAGGCATCGCCGCCGATCGGCTTGCCCTGGCGCACTTCCGGCTTTACGGTGATGAACGGAACCATGCTCTCGAACATGCCGTGATCCACCACCACAATCGTTCCTTCGTGACCCCGGATCAGCCCGGGAATGTGCTGCGAATTGGCCATGGTGGAACTGAGGACCAGAGAGTGGCCCTTGGCGTATTCGGCCATAAGGTGGAACGTGTCCGGCACCTCGCGCTCGTCTTTGAACTCGTAGATGCCGCCGGAGCCGACTACCTTTACCGGGAACTGCGGCTCGTCCCAGCAGATGTTGAGCGGGGCGACCACATGATAAAAGAGATCGGTGGCAATGCCGCCGGAATAATCCCAGTATTTGCGGAAGCGGAAGAACCGGTCACCGTCGTAGGGGCGCTTAGGAGAAAGCTTGAACGCTGAGCCCAGCCACATGTTCCAGTCGATGAAGTCCTCGCCCTTGCCGTCCGGACCGGCTTCTTTGTCGATCGGCCAACCGTCGTTCCACTCGCCGCCGAAAGAGTTGCGGTGGTAGGAGCCCTGACTCATGATCATCTTGCCGATCATGCCGTCGGCAATTGCCTTTTTGGCCTTCCACCAGATATCGGCGGAAGTGGTTTGGGAGCCGACCTGAAGGATGCGCTTCGTCTCCGCAACCGTGGTCACCAACTGGTGCGCTTCCTCGTTGGTGTGGGTCATGGGCTTTTCAAGGTAGATGTCTTTGCCGGCATCCATCGCGTCCAGGGCGATTTTGGCATGCCAGTGATCGGGTGTGGCGACGATGACGGCGTCCACCTCCTCTTTGGCCAGCAGTTCGCGGTAATCCAGGTAACCGTTCACCTTGTACCGCTCTGCGCCCGCCCTCTTGCGCTTTTCATATACGTCGCAAACCGCGGCGATCCGGCAAGCGCCGTTGTTTTCTTCGGCATATTTGGCAAACTGGCCGGCTACATAGCTGCCCCGCCCACCGTAACCGACCACGGCGACGTTGATGCGATCGTTGGCCCCGATGGTCCGGCCCGTGGCCTTGCTGGCCTTGGCGGCCAGCGCCTGGTTGGCGGCGCTGAGGGCGATCCCGCCCGCACTTACCGTCTTGAGAAAATCCCTGCGGTTGGATTCGGACATGAAGCTCCTCCTTCTTATCGAAAGGCCATTATCTCAGAACATGCGCGGCCCAGCGCACTCGCCGCACGCCCGATTGGCCGAAAACCACCACGCCGGTGCGCCGTGGCCAGCGGAGATTGTGATTCGTATTGATATTGCAGCTACTTATACGTGGCAGGCCATTTGCATTCTGGGCTGCGTGAACCGCTCCGGTAAGAGCGGACCGAGGAGGACAAGGATGAGAACCAGGTTGCTCGCGATGCTGCTTTTTGCCGGGGCCACGATGTTCGCCGGGCCGCGCGTAGCGGTGGGATTCGGAGTCCCGGCTCCGGTTGTAACCTACGCGCCGCCGCCGCCGGCGGCTGTGGCTTACGTCCCGCCGATGCCTGGCCCGGGTTACTCCTGGGTTGCGGGTTACTATTACCCGGTCGGGCCGCGTTGGGCATGGCGGCCGGGAAACTGGGCACGAGCGCCGTATGCCCGCGCTTATTGGGTCGCACCGCACTATTACGGCCATCGCTATTACAGCGGTTACTGGCGCCGGTAGCAGGACAGGGTCAGGGGTCAGGGCGATGTGCTGTTCGGCTTCAAGAGGTTGCCCGGGCGGTCATCAATTGCTCCGCAAGGACCGCATCATAATCTACCTCGCGGCGAGCGCGGCGAGTCTGCGCCGACGGCCTGACCGCCCCGATCTCTAATCCCTGATCCCCTATCTCGGTGCTGGTACGATAGAGGCGATGACTCCCAACCAGCCGGCCACGATGCCGAAGCTGCCCATTCCGGGCGTGAAGAACCTGATTGCCGTCGGCAGCGGCAAAGGCGGTGTGGGCAAGACCACGGTTTCGGTGAACCTGGCGGTTGGACTCGCCTCGCTCGGCTATAAAGCCGGCCTGATGGATGCCGATGTCTACGGTCCTAACGTTCCCCTCATGATGGGGATCAACCGCACACCCATGGCGTACGGCGAGCGCATCCAGCCGTTGGAGCAGTTCGGCGTGCGGCTCATGTCGATGGGCTTTTTGAATCCTGGCGACAAGCCGCTGGTGTGGCGCGGGCCGATGCTGCACAGCGTTATCCAGCAGTTCCTGCGCGGAGTGGATTGGGGCGAACTGGATTTTCTGATCATCGACCTGCCGCCCGGCACTGGTGATGTGCAGCTCTCGCTCATTCAGACGGCGCCCATCACCGGCTCGATCGTCGTGACAACGCCTTCGGACGTTTCGCTCGAGGACGCCCGCAAAGCCGTCCACATGTTCTATCAGGTGCGCGTGCCGATCCTGGGCATCGTCGAAAACATGAGCTACCTCACCTGCCCGCACTGCCACGAGCGCATCGACGTGTTCAGCCACGGCGGCGGACGGCGCACGGCGGAGGAGATGCAGGTGCATTTCCTGGCGGAACTGCCGCTTGATCCCCACGTGCGCGTAGGCGGGGACACCGGAAAACCGATCGTGCTGCGGCAGGGGCTGGGCGAGCCCTTCCTGGAACTGGCGCGGAACACGGCAGCCCGGGCGGCCGAAGCCGCACGCCAGGAAGGCCCGAAAATCGAAGTCAGCGAATAACGCTTGCGTCATGTGGCTTCCCCGCACGCGTTTGGGCCGTGCCGCCACACCCGCCGGTCTCGACGTCTCCGCTGTCATGCCGATCTTCCTCCGCAGGAAGACAGTGCGCCGCAGCTCGGGCACATCCTCGTCCCCTTTCGCGGGCCGCAGGCCCCTCCCATTAGCCCGGAAGGGCTGTCCTGCTTCGTCGCGGTACCACGCAGATCACCTGCGTTTTGATTAGCAACCGAATCGCTCGTTAGCTCTTGGTGGCCGGCTCGTTCTGGAAGGCGTCGATTGCGGCGGCTTCTTCCGCGGTGAGGCGAAATGCGAGTGCGGGCAGAACCTGTTCGGCCTGTTCGGCGGATCGCATGCCGACGATGGCGGCGGTAACGGCGGGGTTGCGCAGCGTCCAGGCGATGGCCGCGACCCCGGCGGAGACGCCGTGGCCCGCGCCGATGCGCCGCATCAGCTCGGCCAACTCCAGATTACGGGAAAGCTGCGGCTCCTGGAAGGCCGGGTTGCGCCGGCGAAAATCGTCGGCGGGGAATGCGGCAATGCGCTCGCGTGTCATCTTGCCGCTGAGCAGGCCGTTTTTCATCGGGGAATAGACGATGACGCCGATCCCGTGGCGACCGCAAAACGGCAGGATCTCCTGGCCGGTCTCCGGTGAAACGGCCGAATAAGGCGGCTGGAGGGAAGTCACCGGGGCGATTTTGACGCAGCGCTCCAGGTGCGAGACGTTGAAATTCGATACGCCGATCCAGCGGAGCTTACCTTCTTTCTTCAACGCGGCCAGCGCGTTCCAGCCCTCTTCGATATCGGGATCGGGATCGGGCCAGTGGATCTGGTAAAGGTCGATGACGTCCACTTTGAGCCGGCGCAGACTGTTTTCGCATTCGCGGCGGATGGAATCGGCCTTGAGGCGCGCGCTGATTTCACCGGCGTCGTTCCAGACGCGCTCGCACTTGGTGAAGACGTACGGCCGGTTCGAGCGCCCGGCGAGAGCCCGCGCCACCACTTCCTCGGAATGGCCGAGGCCGTAAACCGCCGCTGTGTCGATCCAGTTGACGCCTCCGTCGAGAGCCGCGTGAATCGCAGCGATCGATTGGTCATCGTCCTGCGGTCCCCAAGCGAATTTCCAGCCGCCGCCGCCCATCGCCCATGCACCGACGCCGATGGGAGTGAGTTCCAGGTCACTGTTGCCTAAGCGCTTTTTCTCCATCTCCTTTACAATATCCGAGATTGGCGCAGCCGGTGAAGAAGAGCGCGGAAGTGATCGGTGCAGGTCCCAACGGGCTGGCGGCGGCCATCCTGCTGGCGCGGGCGGGCTGCGCGGTCAGGGTGCACGAAGCGGCCGAACGGCCCGGTGGCGGTCTGCGCTCGGAGGGACTGACGCTGCCGGGGTTCGTCCATGACGTGTGCTCGGGCATCCACGCGATGGCGCCAGGGTCGCCGTGCTTCGAGCAGTTCCACCTGGCGGAGCACGGGCTCGAATGGATTCATCCGGAAGCGCCGCTGGCGCACCCGCTGGACGACGGAACGGCGGTGGTGGTGGAGCGGTCGGTGGACGAGACGGCGGCGCGCCTGGGCCCGGACGGGGCGGCGTGGCGGGAGTTGATCGGACCGTTCGCCGCCCGCTGGGGTCGGCTGCGCTACGACGTTCTGGCGCCCCTGCTGCGGGTGCCGCACGACCCGGTGCTGATGGCGAGGTTCGGCCTGTACGCGCTCCAATCAGCCGAAGGGCTGGCGCGTGGGCGCTTCCGGGGAGTGCGTGCGCGAGCGCTGTTTGCGGGTTTGGCGGCGCATTCGATCATGCCCCTCGACCGTCCGGCGAGCGCTGCCGTGGGGATGGTGATGGGGATTACGGCGCACGTGTGCGGATGGCCGTTCCCGCGGGGCGGGGCGCAGAGCTTGACCGATGCCCTGGTGAACTGCCTGCGAGCCCTGGGCGGCGAAGTGATTACCGGCTCACAGGTGACGGAAGTGCCGGAGGCGGACGTAGTGATGTGCGACGTGACGCCGCGGCAATTGCGGGCAATGGCGGGCGACCGTTTTCCGGACGATTTTCGGCGGCGGCTGGAGCGGTTCGAATATGGGCCGGGTGTATTCAAGGTGGATTACGCGCTGGACGCTCCGGTGCCCTGGCGGGCGCGGGAGTGCGCGCGTGCCGGTACCGTGCACCTGGGCGGGACGCTGGAAGAAATCGCGGAGTGGGAGGGCGGATTCGCGGGCCTGCCGTTCGTGCTGGGGGCACAGCACACGCTTTTCGACCCGACGCGCGCGCCCGCCGGCCGTCATACGTTCTGGGCATACTGCCATGTGCCGAACGGGTCGACCGCCGACATGACCAACGCGATCGAGGAGCAGATCGAGCGGTTCGCGCCCGGGTTCCGCAACCGCATTCTGGCCCGGCACGCGATGGGGCCGGCGGAGCTGGAGCGGCGCAACCCGAACCTGGTCGGCGGTGACATCGCGGGTGGGGCGATGACGCTGCGGCAGATGTTTTTGCGGCCGACGGCGATGGTGTACCGAACGCCGCTCGCTCACGTGTTTTTGTGTTCCGCCTCAACGCCGCCCGGCGGTGGCGTGCACGGCATGTGCGGTTTCCACGCGGTGCGGAATGCGAGGTTTCCTGTTGCGTGAGCGGCTGAAATCCTGGCCTCCGTTCTAGCTTCAGGGCCGGTCCGCATGAATGCAGCCCCTACGAGTTCGTGAGCATGGTGGCTGA
>DATJMP010000022.1:0-5030 GCA_035508655.1 Bryobacteraceae bacterium | reverse complement strand
GAAATGGCTGCGCGCGGTCTCAAGGGCACCATTCGCTATTACGGCACGCCCGCAGAAGAGGGAGGCGGCGGCAAGATCTACATGATCCACGCCGGCCTGTTTCGCGACGTGGATGCCGTCCTCGCCTGGCACCCCGGCGATGCCAACGAAGTCAGCCTGCACTCCATGCTTGCCAACAATGGCGGCCGCTTCCGTTTTTATGGCATCGCCTCCCACGCCGCCGCCGCGCCAGAACGCGGCCGCTCCGCGCTCGACGGCGCCATGATCATGCTCAACGCCGTCGAATTCCTGCGCGAGCACGTCCCTCAGGAAACCCGCATCCACTACATCATCACCAATGGCGGCAGCGCGCCCAATGTCGTGCCTGCTTTTGCCGAAGTCAATCTCATCGCCCGGCATCCCGACGCCCAGGTTCTCGCCGGCATCTGGAATCGGATCATGAAGTGCGCGCAGGCCGGCGCTCTCGCCTCCGAAACCCGTCTCGAATTCGTTCAGGGCACCAATTACTCCAACGTTCTGCCCAATGACGAGCTGGCCGAAGTCCTCGGCCGCGCCATGCGAAAGGCGGGCGGCTACCAGTACACCGCCGCAGAGCGCCAGTTCGCCGAAAGCCTGCAAAAGACGCTCGGCGCGCCCGCCCACAGGCCCGGGCCCGATTCCGTCCACGTCGATAAATCCGAAGGCAGCGGCATGGCCTCCACCGATGCCGGCGACGTCAGTTGGGTGGTGCCCACCGCCCAATTCACCGCCGCGACCTTCGTTCCCGGCGTTGCCCCTCACACTTGGCAGGCCGCCGCCTGCGCCGGCACTACCATCGGCCGCAAAGGCATGGAGGTCGCCGCGCGCACTCTCGCGCTGGCCGCGGTCGAGTTGTACGACAATCCGGCCGAGCTGGTCGCCGCCAAAGCAGCGTTCCAAAAGCGCCTTGCCGGCCGCCACTGGCAAACCAACATCGCGCCCGGCTCCAAGCCCGATTTCGATTACGCTCTGAAATAACCCGGCGTCCGCGTAATCACGCCACCTTCCGCTCGTCATCGCGGGCCGCATCACTCGGCGGTACCGGTATCCGTCCCATCGCCGCGGCAAGATCTTTCGCGCCCAATCCCCAATGCGAGACCGTCTTGAGGACACACGTGACGCCCAAGTCCAGCGGATGTACGCGATCCGCGGTGAGAATGTAGAGAGCACCTGAAAGAGGCGTCGGCACGGAGGGGACGAAAACCGTGAAGCGTCCGTCGTCCAGTTCTTCAATTATGAATGCGGGTACCAGGGCCTCCTCGATTTCCGCCAGTGCCGGCTTCCACGCTTCATTTTCAGCGGCGCCGCCCAGCCGTTGCGTGAAACTTCGAATCAGATCGTAGCCCGGGATTTTGCGGAACAGCGAACTCTGCATTTTCTCCCAGACCTTTCGTCCTGACGGAATGCGGACGGTCACCCCAATCAGGAAGCACACAAAGAGTACGATTGCCAAAGAAATCACGCGTTCGGCGGGGAACCATGCCGGAGTGAGTCTTGCAAGCGGCCGCACCATCGGCGACAATGTTTTGGCCACCTTGACTAACAGCAGCCCGGCGAGGTAGATCGGAGCGGCAATGAGTAAGCCTGTAACCAGACTGCTCCCTAGGAACTTACCGATCTTCTTTAAGGCGCGAATCGGAGCTTTCCCGTCCATCCGGCTTCCCTCCCGGCCTTCCTTTCCGTGCATGCAATTCGTTGCCCTTTGGGCTGCGGCGAGGCCGGGGCATCCGCAAAGGGAACGGGGCATTTCCGGTCTCTGCCGGCCCCCGGTCCGCCCATTCCGCCGACGGTGCACTCTCCGTCATCGGCTGCCCAACTGCAACTACGCGCATCGGAGTTGGCCGATGTTCCTCTTGTTGCTCGCACTCCTTTCTCTCGCGGCGCAGGCGCAGAATCTCCTGCCGGAAACTACGTTCCGCGTTCCGGTCGAATTGGTCACAGCTCCGACGCTCGTATTCTCCTCGGACGACCGCCTCGTCTTCGGTCTTGACAATCGGAACTTCAAGGTCTATGACGATGGCCAGCCGCAGACCACCTCGCTCGATCTCGATGCCGCGCCCGTCTCCGTCGTGTTCGCCGTTCAGGTCGGCCAGAACGTCAGAAGCTACACCAGGTTCATCTCCAAAGTGGGCAGCACATTGGAAGCGTTATTAGTGGGCCAGACGGGCGAGGCGGCCGTGATCGAATATGCCGAGGACATTCGCGTGCTCAAGCCATTCGGAAGCGGGGACGTGCAAAGCGCGCTTCGCCACATCTCCCCCGGTGGCCGCCAGTCGCACGCCGTCGATGCCGGCATGCTCGCCGTCGCCATGCTGCGTGAACGCCCGGTCCGCCGCGCGCGCGTACTCGTCTTCATCGGCCAGCCGCAGGATGGCGGCAGCCAGGCCGATTTAGCCGCTTTACTACGCGAAGCCGAGCGCTCCAATGTTACCGTCTTCGCCCTGTCCCTTCCGCAGCCGGGGAAGGACTTCGCTTCCCAGATGCTCGGCCTGCCCGGCCACGCCGGAAGTGGCAGCGTCGATCTCCTTGCCCGCTTCATCCCGATGCTGCGCCGCACCGCTGCCGCCGCCCCCACTGATCTCTTTTCCGAGCTCACCACTGCCACTGGCGGCACGCAGATCCGTTTCCGCCAGCAACGCCAGCTCGAAGACGGCATCTCCCTGATCGGAGTTGAGCTTCGCAG
Organism: Bryobacteraceae bacterium; assembly: GCA_035508655.1. Lineage (GTDB taxonomy): Bacteria > Acidobacteriota > Terriglobia > Bryobacterales > Bryobacteraceae > DATGMB01. The sequence continues at coordinate 2,329 of DATJMP010000022.1, read as the reverse complement.
CGCCTACGCCCTCAGCTACGCCCCGGCCCGGATGCGCCCCGGCTACCATACCATCCGTGTCGAAGTTGCGCTCCCCGGCGCCAAGGTCTACACGCGTCCCGGCTATTGGAGCTCCCGCTGAGCCAACTCAAGCGCGGCCTTTAACCCACCCGCCCGCTGGATGCCCGGAACGAAAAATTGATCGACGAAATTTTGGTCCGTTCCTGTGAACTGTCCGAGGTCCACGTGCAGATCTACCCGCTCCTCCGCCACCGCGGCCGCGAACGTACACCACACCGCCGCCCTGCCCGTTGCGATCAACGTCGTGTTCGGCGCGTGGAGCCATGCCAGCGCCGTCAGAATATCCTGCACGCGGTTGGCATCGTCGGTCCGGTTGAAGGTGAGAAACATTTTCACGCCGCGGTCGCGCGGCGCCTTGGCTTTGCCGGTCTGAAACGCGTCGATCAGCAGCACCGGCCGCCCCGCCCCGAGCAGCTCCGCGGTTTCCGGCCGTCGCCTTGCCTGCTCCGCGCCTTCGGCATCCACCACCAGCGCCGGCGTTCCTTTCCCGGGAAGCCAGATGCCCGGAATCCGGTCGCCTTTTCCCGGCCGGCCTAACAGGATTTGCTCGCCGTGCCGCTCGCTCGTCACTGTCTTCGGCCATTCCGCGCCCAGCGCATACGTCAACCGCTCCCGCTCATCCCCGGTCTGGGCCTGTGCCAGCCGCTTCCATTCGTCGAAGATCCCTTCGAATGTCAGTGCGTTGTCCGGCAGCCGCCGCCCGTGCAGCACCAGCACGTTCTCCAGCGGCTCCGCCAGAAAATGCTGTTCCTCCAGTTTCGATGAGTCCGCAATACCCAGCACATGCTTGCCGAAAAACGCGTACATCGCTTCGCGGTTCTGGCGGTTGTAGTTGTGCGGCGCATCCAGCAGGACCGCCTGGACGTTGTCACCCTTCCCGTAGAGGTCGTAAATGGCGCGCACGGCCGGGTATTCCTCGCGCATCATGTGGCGTGTCCAGTCTTCGGTCGCCGCCGTCATCAGCATCGGTTTCGGCGCCATCATGGACGCGATCTCCACGTTGTTCGTGCCCAGCCGCAGGTTGGGCGCATTCTCGCACAGCGATCCGCCCTGCATGATAAAGGAAACCATGTTGGCCGGAGCCGAGTATTGAATGCGGTCGTCCACCGCGTCGATCATCATGGTTTGTGTCGCCCCGCCGGATGCTCCCGTCGCGCCGATCTTTCGCTTGTTCACACCCGGCAGCGATTCCAGAAAGTCCACCGCCCGAATCGAGTCCCACAATTGCAGACCGAACGGCCCGAAATCCCACAACTGCTGGATCGGTTCATCCCCGAACTCATGCGGCGTTTGTGTGGTGTCCACATATCCAACCATGTCGTAACTGAATACTATGTAGCCTTGGCGCGCCAGGCTGATGCACCGCGCCGGAACCGACGCGATCCGCGTGTTCTCCAGCCGCCCGTAGTCCCAATGCCCGTGCGGCGAAATCACCGCCGGGAAGCCGCCCGCCGGCGCCGCCTTCGCCGGCCGGTAGAGATTGCCGCCCAGGTAGAAGCCCGGCAGCGTCTCCAGCAGCACCTTCTCCACCGTATAATCCGGACGGCTGACGCGCCCGAAAATCTGCGCGTGCAGGTCGGATTTCGGAAACAGCGGCATCAGCCCTGCCGCCGAGAGAATCTGCTTTCGCAGGTGCGCGCGCCGGGCCTCCCATTCCGCCCGGCTCTGGTAAACCGCCGGTCTGAAATGGGTATCCGTATTGGGAACGTGAAGATTGCGAGCATCCTGCGCCGGAACCTGTCCTTGCGCGAGCATCGCGAACAGCACTCCGGCTGTGGCTAGACGCATCCCTTCACGGTAGTACACGCCGAACCGTCGCCGCCACGGCGCTAATTCGTACCCGTGCTTGGCCAATGAAATGCTCTTAACGTTTTCAGAGGTGCTGTACCATATGAACTCACGTCTTCTTATAGCTGTACTCGGCTGCGCGGCTTTAGCGTTTCCGGCCCTGGCCCAGAAACGCGCCGTTCAGAACTGCCAGTCGGCGGCGATCCATCAGATGCGCAAGGACGGCTATGGTCACGTCCGCTTCAAGAGCACGAACGTGATCGGACAGTCCTATGGCAATCGTTGGGGGAGTCAAGTCTGGGGCCAGGCGCGAGCCAGCGGTTGGTATATGGGTAAGACGTTCAGTTACTCCTGCTCGATGGATTCCAACGGCTACGTCCGGAGTGCCAGCGTGGCCATGCACTAACTTTCCAGGAGGCAGGCGCCCCGGCCTGCCTCCAATCCCACGCCCCTCGCTCGCCCTTTACAGATCCGATTCCGA
>DATJMP010000021.1:0-3697 GCA_035508655.1 Bryobacteraceae bacterium | reverse complement strand
ATCGAATTCCGTAACGATCGCGCTTACGCAATTGCTGGTTGACGGGCAGGTAGCCTGGAACGCCCCCACCGTGGTTGGATAGGAACCGGGGCCGTTGACGGAGGCGACGGTGTACCCGGCTATGTAGATATTGCCCGCCGGGTCCACTGCGATACCCATTCCGTAATCGCTGCCAGTGCCACCAATGTACGTGGAGAAGAGCAAGGTCCAATACTCTTCACTTAACAAACATTTCTATGATACTCTGTTCTAGAGGGCAGCCTCTCATGGAGATCACTCATGAACGAAGTGAGGGTGGAATCAACCACTCTGCGGGCACTTGCGTACGACGGCGGCCGTGGGATTTTGCAACTGGAGTTCTCTAGTCGGGCCATCTATCATTACTACGGCGTCCCTGCGGCGGTCTATGAAGCTCTGCTGGGCGCTCCGTCCAAAGGCAGCTACTTCAATCGGATAATCCGGGGACGTTTTCCCTATGCTTTGTGCGCAAGTGCGCAAACCGGGTTGGTGGGGGAGGGCTGATGTCACGCACGGTGGCTTCATTACCCGCGGGCAGCCGCATTACCGACTCCATCAGTCTGGGCGTGGTAGCCAAAACCTTTCCGCTGGAAAAGATTCGTGCGTCGTTGGCGGCGACGGAGAAACAGAGCGTGCGCCAGCGTGACCTTCCGGCGCATGTGGTCATGTATTACGTGATCGCGCTGGCGCTGTACATGCAGTCGTCGTATCGGGAAGTGCTGCGTTGTCTGCTGGAAGGGATCCAGTGGCTGGTGGAACCCGGGGCGGAAATCAATGTGGCCGGCAATTCAGGCATCTCGCAGGCGCGCACCAGACTGGGATGGGAACCAGTGCGGCAACTGCACGACGAAGTGGTCCGGCCGGTTGCGGTGGCGGCGACAAAGGGCGCATGGTATCGAACGTGGCGTCTGATCAGCGTTGACGGCAGCACGCTGGATGTCGCCGACGAGAAGGGCAACAACGAAGCGTTCGGGCGGCCGGGAGCCAGTCGCGGCGAGAGCGCTTATCCAAAGATCCGCTTCGTATCGCTGGTGGAGAACGGTACGCATGTCCTTTTCGGCAGCCGGATGGCGGACTACGCCACCAGCGAAATCGCCCTGGCAAAGACTGTATTGCCCCGTCTCGGCAAAGGCATGTTATGCCTGGCAGACCGCGGCATTTTCGGGTTTGAGATGTGGAAGCAGGCGGCCGCTACGGGTGCGGACCTGCTGTGGCGGGTCAGAAAAAACATCCAACTGCACTGCGAAAGACGCCTGCCGGACGGATCTTATCTAAGTCGCATCTATCCGTCGCAGCAGGACCAGCGGCGCGAGCGCAATGGAATCGTGGTGCGTGCGATCGAATACCGCCTGGAGGGAGTCGAAGGAGCGGAGCCGATATACCGATTGGCAACCACAATCCTCGACCACGAACTGGCTCCGGCTGCCGAACTGGCCGCGCTCTATCACGAGCGCTGGGAGATCGAAACCGCGTTCGACGAACTCAAGACTCATCTGCGGGGCGCGCATATCGTGCTTCGCAGTAAAACGCCGGATTTGGTACGGCAGGAGTTCTATGGTTTGCTGATGGCGCATTTCGCCGTGCGCGGCCTCATGCACGAAGCGGCGCTGCGTGCCGATAAGGATCCCGACCGGTTGTCCTTCCTCCACGCCGTGCGCGTTGTCCGCCGCAAGATGGCCGCCTTCGGCGCCATTCCCCCCTCGGGGTCGAAAAGAGTTCCATAACGCGGTGCTGGACGAGATCCTCGACGAGTCGGCCGCTTCCAGCCGCAATCGGCGCAATCCCCGAGGGGTCAAGCGGAAGATGAGTAACTTCCCCCTGCGCCGCGGCTACAAGCGTTCTCCACTCAGCGACATTTCCACAGCTATCAGGATCGTTAAGTGAAGAGTATTGGCCCTAGCCGTGGGACAGGCAGCCTTGCTCGGCGGGCGCGCCGCCGATTCGGCGTCGGATACCGGCAACGTACGAAAGATCGTGGAGGTCAGGAAGGGCGGTAAGGTCATTCAGCCCGCCCGGAAGCCCCAGCGGCTCCCCGCGATTTCGTGCTGCCTGCTTGGCTACGGGAGCGGCCTGTGCCATGATAACCGCTGGAGGACCGGCTGATTCCATGAAGCCATGGATCCCTTGGACCGTCTCGGCGGGCGCGCTCGCCTTCCTCGTATTCACGCTGGCGCAGACGCCGCCTCAGCGAGCGGTGCCCTCCGCCACGGGGGCTGCACCGGCGCCGCGCACCGCCATCCGCATCCAGTTCGGCGAAAAGCAGGAACGCGAGACAGATTATTCCGGCACTCTCGATCTGAGCGAAGGGCGGGTCACCGGGTTGATCCCGTGGCGCTTCTTCGGCGCCGACGAGATTCAAAACGGCAACGGCTGGACGCTGGTCACGCGCCGCTCGGCCTTGGAAGACCAGCCCGATCAACCGCGGCCGATCGCCACCGCGGGGAACAGTCTCAACATCGTGCCGAAGGCCGTCTCCGCGGTGATCGACGCGCCTGCCAGTGCCACCGCTACCCTCCGCACGCGCCGCGGGTCGTGGCAGTTCCGGCTGGCGGACCTGAGCGCCGGGCGGCCGCTGTATTTCGAAGATGGCGATGTGGTGGTGCAGGCGGTGCCTGCTCCGGGCCGGATTTCGCCCGAGACGCCGCGCAACGCCACTGCCGATCACGATTATCCTTCCCTGGCGATTGCCGCGAACGGGACCGCCTGGGCCGCCTGGCAGGTTTACGAAGACGGCGGCGACCGCGTGCTTGCCGCGAGGTCCACTGCCGGCGGTTGGTCCGCGCCGGAATTTCTCACCGAACCGGGCCAGGATATCTTCCATACCGCCATCGCCGAAGACGCCCGCGGCCGCATGTGGGTGATCTGGTCGCAGAGGGATGGCGAAAACTGGGACCTGGTGGCCCGTTTTCACGACGGCGCCACCTGGAGCGCGCCCCGCAAGCTGACCAACGGCAATCGCCCGAACATCTTCCACAAGCTGGTGCGCGGCCGCGATGGCACCCTGCACCTGGTGTGGGTCGGCTATCAGAACGCGCAATCGCACGTGCTGTGGAGCAAACTCACCGGCGACACCTGGAGCCAGCCGCAGGAAATCAGCGGGGCCAGCGCCTGGATGCCCGACGCCGCGGCCGATTCCCACGGCAACCTGTACGTGGCGTGGGACAGCTACCGCACCGGCAACTACGACATTTTCATGCGGCGCATTTCCGCCAATGGGGCGATGGACCCCATCCAGCAAGTCACCAAATCGTCGCGCTTCCAGGCGCACGCCTCCGTGGCTGTGGATGGACAGGATCGCCTGTGGCTGGCATGGGACGAATCCGGCTCCAACTGGGGCAAGGATTTCTCGCGCGACGATACCTGGCGCGGCACCACGCTGTACGCCAACCGGCGGCCGCGGGTGGCGGTGTTCGCGGACGGCCAATGGTCTGAGCCGGTGGCCGATCCGATGGGCGCCGTGCCCAAGCGCTACAACCGTTACGTGGAAGGGCCGCAACTGGCCTGTGACGGCGCGGGCCGCATCTGGCTGGCATTGCGCCTTCGCACCTCGACCACCATCAACCGCACGGACTTCTGGGCCAACCTGGGCCGCTGGAACATGGTGCTGACGGCTTACGAAGGCGACCGCTGGCGCGACGCGGTGCAGCTTCCGCAATCGAGCACGCGGCCCGATGGACCG
>DATJMP010000020.1:0-40754 GCA_035508655.1 Bryobacteraceae bacterium | reverse complement strand
TGGATGAAGGCGTGTCTCTGCTGCTCTATCGCATTTTCCAGGACGGGACAAACCGCACGCCGCCGGGAAGGATGCAGCCCAACGGACAGCGCGGCCCCAACAAACTGCCGCTGGAACTTCATTTTTTGCTCACCGCGTGGGCGAAAACAGCGTCGTTACAGCACGAACTGGCCGGCTGGATGATGCGCACTTTGGAAGACAACGCGGTGCTGTATCCCAGCCTGTTGAACAGCTACAAACCGGATGTTTTCTACCCCGATGAAACGGTCGAAGTGGCACTCGCGCAACTGAGCACAGAGGACCTGTTCGATATCTGGGACGTCATTATCCGTCACGTGTACCAACTTTCCGTGCCCTACGTGGCGCGAGTCGTCCGGATCGAATCGACCATGACGAACAAGACGGGAGCACCGATCCAGGATCGATTGATGAACTACCGCGGCGTATTAGTGGGAGGCTCGTAGCGGGGGGATGGGGACGACGATCAATACGGCATACGGACCCGGTGCTCCACTCGAGCTGTGCGAGACATTCACGCCGCTGGGAATCCGTTTTTGGGATCTGACCCTGAATCTGCCGGTCGATGATGGCCTCGCGGTGAACCTGAGACTTGCGAACTCGAATGCACCGGCCGTCACGGCCGTCCGGACGCGATCGGGTGTATATGCTTTCTTCGGGCTGCCAGGTCTATGGGCGGCGGAGCATCCCGGGCCGGCCGGATACGGTCCTACGAGGACGTTCCGTTACATAGTAACGGTGCAGGATCTGCTTGGCCGATATTTGCCGTCGGTTCTGGTCTACACGTTGGATCAGAGTGGGGCGCTATTAGTAAACGGATCGCCGAACCCGACGCCCGGAGCCCGGCTCGCGCACTTGTTTTCCGCGGCAAGCCGCCCCGTGCCTCCCGGCGTAGGGGCAGTCCGCGCGGACCTGGTGGATCACGACACAGGCGAGCCAGCCGCGTGGGCCGTGATCCAGCTGCAGATCGCGGGCCAGCCGGAGACATGGACCGGAATCGCCGACGATGCCGGACGTCTCCTGGTGCTGGTTCCCTACCCGGTGGTTCAGGCTTTGCAGTCGGGCTCTCCGCCAGGATCGGGGCAGGGCAGCGTCTCGGCGCAGACCTGGCCGGTGACGATCGAGGCCTTGTACAGTCCGGACCAGCTCAGTTATCCGGCAGCTAGCTTCAAGAGCACACAGTGGCCTTGGACGGACACGCCCAGCCTGAAAGACATTTTCGTAAATCAGCAGGCCGCAGCTATTTGGAGCGACGCCACCACTTCCGTAGCTCATTTTGCCGACACGCTGCAACTGGGCGTGGATCTGGTGCTGAGCACTGCAGGGGGTAGTCCGCCGGCCTCGGGTTCGGCATTGGGTATTTCAAGGGGATCTTCCCCGCCGTAGCGGAAGGAGAAAAGACATGGCCCAATATCTTTCACCGGGCGTATACGTAGAAGAAATTAGCGGCCCGAGAACCATAGAAGGGGTAAGCACGAGCACTGCCGGGTTCGTCGGGCCCACCCGAATGGGACCCGTTTCCGGCACTCCAACGGTCTTGACGTCTCTATCGGATTTCATCGCCATCTACGGCAGCCTGGATGAACTGGAATTCGACAGCCCGCAAGGCCCGGTAACGATGATTAACTACGTCGGGCAGGCGGTGCGCGAGTTCTTCGATAACGGTGGCAGCCTGCTGTATGTCAGCCGGATCTTCAATACGCCTGCCGGGGCCGCGAATGCAAGTCCGAACCCTCCGCGGCTCGCACTGTTCGACAATCAGCCCATCCCCTACGGATATTCGTGGGTGCAGCAGCCGGGGGTGAGCAGTCCTCCAGCCCCGCAGACGATCACGTGGACGGGGCGGTATCCAGGGATTGCCGGGAACGTCACGCTACTGATTACGCTGTCGCTGAGCCCGAACGTGTTGACCCAAACGACATCGGGAAGTCCTCCCGCGACTATCAACACGTTGCGCGGAACGCTGCCTTACGACGTAGTGTGGATCAGTCCCGTGAGCAGCCCGCCGAACCCCGGCACCGGCGGATCTTTGTACTGGGCAGAAAGTTATCTGAACAAGGCCACCGGCCAGATGAGCTGGCGCTTCCACACTGCGGCCGATATCGCTGCGGGCAGCGGAACTGACCTGGCGAACCTGCCGTTCGGCACAGAGGTGCGAGTCCTGCGCGCCAATGTCCAGATCAACTATCCCGACACCGTGGCGCGCACCGACACTTACCCGGGAGTTACTTTCGATCCCAGAAGTACGCAATCGTTCGGTGCCCAGTTCGGAGCCGAACTCCCCAATGCCACACAGCAACTCCAGGTACCGGTGGTCTTCAGTTTTTCCGATTCCAGCGCAGCGGCGGGAATCGAAATCGCTCAGATCATGCTTAACCAGGTTCTGAGCCAATCGGGTGTAACCGTTCCCATGATGATTGCGGGAACTCCCGCGCAGGTCACGGAAGTGCTGGAATGGGGATCCGACGGAGGGCGGCCCCTGGCCACCGACTACCAGGGAATGGAGGACCCGTCTGACCCGCAGATCAAAACCGGATTGAAGGCCCTTGAAGATGTCACGGACGTCTCGATCGTGGCCGCGCCGGGATCGACCTATGGGGCGGGTACCGATCCCAATATTTACCTGAATGCGCTCCAGACAACATTCAACCTGATCACGCACTGCGAGAGTTTGCTCTACCGGATCGCCGTTCTGGACGCGCCGGACAATTTCAGCGTCTCGCAGATCAGCGCGTGGCGCGGACAAATCGATTCCAGCTATGCCGCCTTGTATTACCCCTGGGTGGACGTGCTCGACCCGATTTCCAACACCGAGATCACGCTGCCGCCGAGCGGTTTTGTGGCGGGCATCTACGCTCGAAGCGACCAGGAGGTGGGGCCCCACAAGGCACCCGCCAACGAAGTCGTCACCGACGCCCTGGGATTCGAGGTGATGTTGAACAAGGGCCAGCAGGATGTTCTGAATCCGATCGGCGTCAACTGCTTCCGGTACTTTCCGGGCCACGGCTACCTGCTCTGGGGAGCCCGCACCGCCACCTCGGACACCGAGTGGCAATACGTGAACCTCAGACGATACATGAACTACCTCAAACACAGCATTGATGCGGGCACTCAGTATGTTGTGTTCGAGAATAACGGTCCGGACACCTGGGCCAACACCCAGCAGATTGTCTCCGACTTCCTCTATAACGAGTTTCTGAACGGCCGGCTGTTCGGCACGACCAAGGCCCAGGCGTTCTTCGTGCGATGCGACCAAACCACTATGACGAACAATGACATCGCCAACGGCCGCTTGGTGTGTCTCATCGGCGTCGCTCTGCTGAGGCCCGCTGAATTCGTTATCTTCCGCATCGGACAATTCACGGCGTCCAACAGCTCTGGCTCTTAGAATGGCAACCGACAGCTGACAATGAGGAGCGAACAGGATGGCAACTTATCGCGATACGCCTTACAGCCAATTTAATTTCCGGGTGAATCTGGGGAGCGGCGGACCCAGTCCGGACGATTTCAAGGCCGGCTTTCAGGAAGTGGCCGGGCTCGGAATGGAGATCCACGTCGCCGAGTACCGCGCTGGCAACTCGAAGGAGAATTCGCCGATTAAGATCACGGGTTCATACAAGATCAACGACATCACTTTGAAACGGGGCGTGATCGGCGACCTTACAACGATCTACAACTGGATCGACGCCGTTCGCAACGGTGACCAGACCCAGGGCCGTACCGTCATCATTCAGCTTATGGACGAGACGCGTCAGAACGCCGTGCAGACGTGGACCCTGACCAATGCGCGGCCCACCAAGCTGACTGGACCCGCGCTCACTGGAAAGGGCACAGACGTGGCGATCGAAGAGCTTGTTCTAATCTCCGAGCGCATCGACCAAAGCTAGTTATGGCCGCGACCATCCGACTCCCAGGAATCTATTTCGAGAACGTGACGGCTCCGCCGTCTGCGCTGCTGCCGCGTATGGATGTTGCGGGGTTCGCGGGCTTTCTGCCGTCGGGTCCAATCGGGATTCCCTTCGCGGTCGAGGATCCGGACCGGTTTCAGTCGATCTTTGGAACCGACCTTGCCCTTGCCTGGGATCCCGCACGCAACCAGATGCAGACGGCGCAGACTCCTCCGGCGGTGCGGAACTTCTTTCGCAACGGCGGGCAGCGCTGCTGGGTGCTGCGGCTCGCGCATGGAGCCCTTCCCAACGCGTGGACGATTCCCGGCCTCCTGGCGGTGGATTCGAGCGGCTTTCACGCCGGATGGGCCGTGGCGCGGTCGGAAGGTAGCTGGTCGGATACGCTCACGGTGAATGCGACGCTGCTGGAGGCCCCTTTGCCGCCGCAGGCACAGGGATGGCCGGGAAACGGAACATCTCCGGAGCCACCCGTGCTCAGTCCGGGAGACCTGGCGCAGTTGTTTTATCCGCAGACTCAAACGTTGGCATACTTCGACTACTCGAGTTCGCAGTGGTTCTGGTTTCAGCCGGCCCTCGGCACTCCGTCCCCTCCGCCACTGACACTGCCGGACAGCGTTTACAGCCTGGGTGCGGGCAGCGATTCGAGCGTGCCATTTCTGAGCCTCGATATTCAGAACGGCGAACTCCTGCTGGGGGTCACGAGAGAAACGGCGCAGACGATTCCACCCGGATCCTGGCTTCGATTCACATTCGGCGGTAGCACCATGCTGGTGCAGGTGGAAGCCATCGATGCGGGGCTGGGCGTTTCGGGATCGCCGCCCGGCAATGAAACCGCGACGCTCACCAGCACGCTGGCCTGGTGGATCGCCGATCCGGCGACCGCGTGGACGGCCAACCGCGGAGCGAGCCCGCAGGCCACGCTGGTGACGTTCGAACTTTGGGCATGGCCGCAAGGGTCTCCAGGGATGGAGATCTCGGGCCTTGGGTTTTCGCCGGAGAATCCGTTTTATTGGGGCTTGCTGCCAACGGATGCCGCCTTATACGCTCCCATCACCGGCACGGGGGCGTTGCCGTTCGCGGCGGTGGCGGCGGAAGTCGACAATCCGCGATTTCCATTGGCCGGTCCTGCTTCGGCAGGGCTTGGAATTCCTCTAGGAATGACCACTCTGGTGAATCCCGATTTCACACAGGGCGCGACGCTGCCCGGGGCGACCGCGCTGGACCGCGACGGATTGCGCGACTTCAATGCGCAACTCTTTCTCGATCCGCAACTCGCCGCCCTAAGTTCGGCAACCCTGCTGCCAAATGCCAATTATTTGCAGTACCAGGCGCAAAGTCCGCGTTCGTTGCTCGGCATTCATGCTCTGCTCGGGACGGACGAGATCAGCATGCTTGCCGTGCCGGACGCGGTTCACAGCGGCTGGGAGCCCGCCGAGGCCGCGACTCCGACGTTGGCACCACCCGATCCCATCACGGTCTCCCCGCCAGATGAGTCCGGGGGTTACACCGTCTCATGGACGCCAGTGGCTGGCGCAGCGGGATACACTCTGGAGGAATCGGACGATCCGCAATTTGGCTCGAACGTGACTTCTCTCGATGTCGGCCCCGCGGTTGCGATGGCGCGATCGAGCAGCACACCGTGCCCGACGGTCCTGTATTACCGCGTTTCGGCGTACGGTACCGCCGGAGACGGGCCGTGGTCCAAAACCGCACTGGTGGAACTAGGTACCGGCGATTTCACGCCGTGCCGGCCGCAGACCGTAGGCGCTCCGCAATTGATGCTGACGCCGGACAATAACCGCGTGGTGCTCAATTGGGCGCCCACTTCGAGCGGGGATTCGTTCACTCTCCAAACAGCCGGCGATCCGCTCTTCGAGTCGGGGAGCGCGCTTTACCAGGGTCAAGACACGAGCTTTACGTACTGGGCAACTCCGGGCCCGCCCTCATATTTCCGCGTGAGCGTCGAGCGGGGCGGCGCAACCAGCCCTTGGTCGAACACGGTGAGTACAGCGCCGGAGCCGGTCTCGCCGTGGCAGGTGAGCCCCTTCCCGGAATCGGGGCCGCCTCCCGTACTGATCGCCGTGCACAAGGGGATGCTGCTGATGGCCGGGGCGCGCGGCGACCTCACGGCGATTCTTAGTCTACCCTGTTCGTTCCACGCGGCCGATGCGGTGTCGTACGAAGCGCAACTGCTGAACGCTCTCAGCACGGACCCGCTGGCGACGCTCCCCAGCTACGGCGCGCTCTATCATCCGTGGGTGATCACGCCGGACGTAGCCGGCCTGCCACCGCAGTCGCTGCGAACGCTGGTACCTGACGGAGCGGTTTGCGGCTTAATCGCGTCGACCACTCTGGCCTCGGGCGCCTGGATTGCGCCGGCCAATATCGCCATCAGCAACGCCGTGGCGCTTGCGCCGCCGCTCGAAAGCGGCGCTGCCCTGACGTTCGCGGCTGCGCAGATCAACCTGATTGCACAACAACCGGAAGGGTTCCTGGTCACGGCGCAGTACACGCTGATGACGGACGGAGTTCCTGATTTGCAGGCGCTTAACGTGCGCCGGTTGCTGATTCTTTTGCGGCGGCTCGCGTTGCGTGAGGGAGTGCGCTACGTATTCCAGAACAACTCCCCTTCGCTCCAGAGGGCGGTAACACGGCAATTTCAGCAATGGATGCAGTTGCTGCTCGCGCGCGGCGCATTCGCCGGAGCATCGGCAGTGGATTCCTACCAGGTGATCGCCGACGCCACGGTAAATGCGCAGGACTCCATCGACCAGGGCCGCTTCATCGTGCAGTTGCTGGTAGCTCCTTCGGTCCCGATGCGGTTTCTGACGGTGAAACTGGTGCAGAGCGGCGGTCAGCTGGCGTTGGTGGAGGGTTAAATGGCGACTTCGGCAGTTCCCTTTACAACATTCAATTTTCTGGTGGAGATCGATGTCGAGGGCGTGTCCGACATGGTTTGCTCGGCGATGTTCTCGGATGTGGACGGGTTGGAGATGAATCTCGAGCCAAAGACTATCCGCGAAGGGGGCAACAACACGGGCCCCATCCACATGGCCGGCCAAGTAGGATACGGCCAGCTCACTCTGAAGCGCGGTATGACGTCCAATTTCGATCTCTGGAGCTGGTTCGACGCGGTCGCGGCGCCTGGCGGGGGCGGGCTGCGCGGATCGGCGAACATCGTCATGCTCGGGAGCGATGGGACCGAGCAGGTGCAATTTCAATTGACCGGCTGCCTTCCGGTGAGACTTAAGGCGCCGGCTCTGAACGCCAAAGACGGAATTGTGGCGATCGAAGAGATGTCGCTGGTATACGAGCTGCTCACCTGGCAGCCGCTGTCGTAGGGAGTCGCTATGCCGCAACCGCAAACGCTCGCGAAGGCGCAGTTGATCGAGGTCTTCCAGGATTCGACAGGCAACGTGACCGGTACGGGCAAAGTGGTCCCGGTGCAATTCAATCCGCAAACACTCAAGCTGAACTACGCCAACCAGTGGGGGAGCGGCGATCAGGCACAGGGTTCCTCCACGCAGTTCGTAGGGACCAGTACCACCAAGCTCAGCATGGAGTTGTGGTTCGACGTAACCTTGCCGCTGCCTGAAGGGTTGCCCGATCCAGGGGGCGATGTTCGCAAGCTGACGCAACTGGTCACTTACTTCATGACCGTCCAGAACCCGAACGCCCCGCAACAGTCCAGCCGCGTTCCGCCCTCGATGAAGTTTCAATGGGGCTCCTTTCTGTTCAACGGAACGATGGATTCGATGGACGAGACGATCGACCTGTTTTCGCCGGATGGATTGCCGCTGCGCTCGAATGTCTCGATCAGCATTTCGAAGCATGACCTCCTTTTTGAATTTGCGCAGGCGGGCGGACCGCAATCGGCAGCGGTGGGAACGGCGCCCCTGGCTACCGCCAATGCGGGCGACTCGCTTTCGCAAATGGCCGCCAAGGCAGGCATCAGCAACTGGCAGGGCGTGGCGCAGGCCAATGGGATCACGAATCCGCGGCTGCTACAGGCGGGTACGATGATCAACCTGTCGATCACGGTTTGAGAGGGAGCGCGATATGGCCGTCATTATCAACGAACTGGAAGTGGTCATCGATCCGAACGCCAACACGCAAAAGGCGGGCGCACCGGCCACGGGCGGAAAGCCGGCCGAGCCGACGAAGCCGCCGCTGGAAACGCAGGACTTCATAGCCCTGCTCGACCGCGAGCGGCGGAACTGCCTGCGCGTGATGGCGCACTGAGGAATTCACATGCCCGATGCCGGACAAGCTCCCACATTATACGGCTCGCGCCCGGTCCTGACCGTTGGCGGCCAGGTTCAGACGCAGCTCAGCGACCGGCTGCTCGGGCTGTCCGTGGAGGAGGACGTGGAGGGCCTTTACCGTGCGGAGCTGACGATCGCCAACTTCGATCACGTGAACGATGGTTTCGGGTTTATCTATTTCGACCGCTCGGTGCTGGACTTCGGCAAGCCTCTGGTGATTCAGATGGGCGCAGGCACGACAACAACCACCGTCTTCACGGGCGCGATCACCGCGCTTGAAGGGCGCTTTCCGCACGTGAAGCCGCCGGAGATTCTGATCAAGGCGGAAGACCGGCTGCAAGATCTCCGCATGACGCGCCGCACCCGCACCTTCGAAAATGTGAGCGACGCCGACGTTTTCAACCAGATTGCGTCGCAGCAGGGCCTGCAGGCGAATGTGGACGCATCCGGGCCTACCTATCCGGTGCTGGCACAGATCAATCAGAGCGACCTGGCCTTCCTGCGCGACCGCGCACGGGCGGTCGATGCCGAACTGTGGGTGGATGACAAACAGCTGAACGTGGTTTCGCGCAGCAAACGCCGGGCGAACGCGTTCACGCTGACCTACGGACAAGGGCTGTTTGAATTCACCTGCATGGCCGACCTGGCGGACCAGTCCACTGCATTCACGGTCAGCGGATGGGACGTGACAGGCAAACAGCCGCTTAGTTTCCGCGCTACGAGCAGCGCCTTGGGCGGGGAACTGGACGGTGATCTCGGCGGCAGTGCGGTTCTGCAGCAGGCGCTTGGGGAGCGCAACCAGCAGGTGGTTCACCAACTGCCGTTCAATGTGCAGGAAACGCAGGCGCTCGCGGAAGCCTACTACCGCCGATGGGCCAGGCGGTTTGTTACGGGCACCGGCGTGGCAGATGGCGACGCACGCATCCAGGTGGGCTCGAATCTCACGCTGAACGGCCTGGGCCCCCTGTTTGAAGGTACTTTCTACGTTACGGCCGCGCGCCACATCTTCAGTCCGAAGACGGGCTACCGCACCTGGTTTTCGGTAGAGCGGCCGGGGATTGGACAATCCTGATGCCGGGCACGCTGGAGTTCGAGGAGATTGTCGCCGCCAGATCCCCACAGGGATATGGCGGGCGCTTTTACGGCGCATATCCGGCGCTGGTGCAGGATATCGTAGACCCGGATAACCAGGGCAGGGTGAAGGTGGCGCTGCCGTGGTCACCCGATTCCGGAGGCTCGTCGTACCAGGCATGGGCGCGGGTGGCCACCCTAATGGCGGGGAACAATCAGGGGAGCTGGTTCATTCCCGATGCGAATGTAGAGGTTCTGGTTATCTTCCTGGGCGGAGACCCGAGGCACCCCTGTGTAATCGGAGCGCTGTGGAACGGACAGGATTCCCCGCCGCAGTCGATGGATAGCGCCGGTGACAACAATGTAAAACAGATCTGCTCGCGCAACGGCGTGAAGATCACGCTCGACGATACGTCAGGATCCGAGAGCCTCACTCTGGAAACCCCGGGAGGACAGAAGATCGCTCTGCAGGATGGTCCGGGCTCGATTCTGATTCAGGACAGCAACGGAAATTCGGTGCAATTGGATACGAGTGGGATCACAATCAACGCCGCGTCACAAGTGACGATTTCGGCTTCGCAGGCGACCGTCACGGCGAGCATGGTGAGCGTGAATGCCGGGATGTCCACGTTCAGCGGCGTCACCCAGCATGACACGGTGATCACGAACAGCGTGGTGAGCGCGAGCTATACGCCTGGGGCGGGCAATATCTGGTGAGGTTATGAACGCGCAAGTGCAATGGTTGACGCCTTCGCCGCTGTGGTCCGAATTGAGCGCGGCGGACCTGACCTCCTACCGCAGGCCGGCCATCCTGCGCTTCGCGAGCGACACGTTCATGCCGGAGTTGCAGGCGGTTCTCCAGCAGTCGCCACAGAATCTGCGTGACTACGTGGCGCAGGGCGAGACCTGGCAAAATCCGGCGGCCGGACTCGATAACACGAACTCCTTGGCCCTGAAACTTTTTCAGCCCGTGCAGTCGCGCTTCTATGTGGTTGCGTCTTCCCTCTCGTGCCGAAAGCCGGGGCTTCCGGACCACACAGTCAACCGGTCGGCGGGCGAGAGCGTGGTTTTTGTGGTGCGGCAACTGCGGCCGAACCCCGGGTTCTCCGTTGCCGATTGCGCAGTCTACGATCCGACCAAGTGCACGGAGTACGCCTGGATTCCATCGCCCGGCGTGGGAGGTGCTCCTGGGACTTTGGGCGACGAAGCCGAGTGGGCGCAAGTCTCGGGCGCGGATTTGGTGACCGGCGAAGAGCAGCTTCCGCTATCGCCCGCGCAGACGGGAGCGAACGGATCAACCCGGCGCACGTTGACCGGCCTGATTCCGGCATCCCGCCGGCAGAAATATATCTCCGCCCGTAGTGTGGCCAAGAGCAACGGTAGCAACAACGGTAACGGAAACGGCAACGGAGCCGCGCAAGATCCGCGCGCCGACCTGTTCAATCGCCAGGTGGTGACGCCGTGGGCCGCCCTGGAAGACTGGTGGACCCAGAGCGCTGCCGATCGGGCCTCGGCGTCTTCCACCGTGAAAAGTGAATACGAGCAGAGCGCCCAGCAATCCTCGGCGCTCATCCTGGCGGACTTCGCCGGCTTTCTCATCGCCTGGATTCCGAACGTATGGGCGGCGATTCAGGACATCTCGAAGGTTGGAGTGATGAACACGGCCGAGACGGATCTGTACAACGGCCTCGGCTCGGCGCTGCGCCAGGCCATTTATAACGCGAACCAATACGACTCTCAATTCGAATCGGCCGGTCCGGGCGCCGGGCTTCCGTCGGGCTACACGCCATACTCCCTTTCCGACTCGGAAAACGACATCGATCCCACAAGTCTCCAGACGCCGATCAGTGCCGCCCTTCCTCCTCTGTCGACGGTCAAGCAGCCCCCCTCGCCTCAACCGACGCCGCAAAAGCCGTCGAATCCGATGGGCGACTACTACTTCATCGTCCGCTGCGTGTATCTCCGCCCGAAGTGCGGGTACAACGTGATCAGCCCGCCGAGCCAGCCGTTCCAACTGGCATCCTATTTCGACCCGGACGCGCCGGCACGCCGCATTCAGGTGGCGCTGCCGCTGGACACGTCTGCCGCGGCGTTCCGGAAGTACGACAAAGGCATCTCCTTTCTGATGTCGGACGAGCTACGGAATCAGATGTCGCGGGTGGCGAGCCTGCAGGATCTCTCTAACGGCAACATCGGCGCCGCGGGCGGAGCCACGCTTGGCTGGATCTGCTCGTTCTCGATCCCCATCATCACCATCTGCGCGATGATCCTGCTGTTCGTCATCGTGATTGCGTTGAACCTGGTGTTCTTCTGGTTACCGTTCTTCAGGATCTGCCTGCCCGTGCCGGGGCTGAAAGGAAAAAACTAGCGATGCCGATTGATGAAGGCCAGATTTTCGGACGCGGAGTGGCGTTCCCGCCGCACTTGGATGTCACCGGACAGTGGGCCAGTTCGGTAGGCGCGCAGAATGTGCGCGAATCCATCCAGATTCTGCTGCTGACACGACTCGGCGAGCGGCTGATGTACCCATCTTACGGGTCTTCGCTGCGGACCTACCTGTTCGCGCCTAATAATCCGGCGACGCGGAAATCCGTCGAGGACGAGATCACCCGGGCGCTGCAACAGTGGGAGCCGCGCGTCAAGCTGGATTCGGTATCGGTGGCTCCCGACCCTTCCGACGCGCAGGCAGCGATCGCAACCGTCCAGTACCGGCTGGTCGCCAACCAACTGCCCAACCAGATTACTCTGACGCTGCAATTGCAAGGTTGATTCATGTCGCTTACCCCGCCCACCTTACAGCCGCAGAGCTTCCAGCAGATCTTCAGCGAAGCGCTCCTGCGGATTCCCGTGTACAACCCCGAGTACACCAATTACCGGAACAACACCGACCCTGGGGTGACGATTCTGCAGTTGTTTGCCTTCATGGTGGACAACATGTCCTACCTGTGCAACCAGTACCCCGATCAGAACAGGATCAAGTTTCTCAACCTGCTGGGCATTCCGCTGAACGCGGCGCAGGCGGCGTCCGGCATGATCATCATTAACAACGACCGCGGACAACTCACGACGGTGACGCTGCCGCCCCAACTCCCGGTTTACGCCGGCTCCACTGGATTTGTAACTACCCGGGGGTTCGCGGTGCTGCCGGTGGAAGCGGAGATCTTCATGCGAGCCGCGCTATCTCAGGCCGACCAGCAGGCAGCGAGCCAGACCTACACTCAGCTTTACGCCGCCTACCAGACTCCTTCAACCTCGTTGCAGTTCTACCAGACCGAACAGTTCGACCCGCCGTCCAGCGCCTCGGCGCTGCCGCTGGCGAATCTGAGCGACGGCAGCATCGTCGATCGCGCGCTATGGATTGCGCTGCTGACGCGCGACGTGGACAAGGGTCTGAACAGCAGCGTGGCACAAGAGATAGCGGGCAAGACCCTGACCCTGGGAATCGTCCCGCCGGCACCCACCGGCGAAGTGGTGCTGGAACCTGCATCGGCGGCCAGCGCCCCGCCCACTTCGCCGTTGATTTACGAAATCGCGACCGGACAACTCAACAACGGAGCGCCCGTCTACCAAGTGCTGAACAGCATCGCCGATGGAAATCCGCTGACGCAGCCGACGCTGGTTCAACTGACCTTACCGCCGAGCAATTCCATCGGGGTCTGGACACTGGGACCATTGGAAGAGGGCGTGGGCGACTTTCCTCCGTCCCTTCAGGACCAGCCTACTCTCGCCGCGCGCGTGGTCACCTGGATTCGCGTCCGGCTGCCGCAATCTTCCGACACGCAGGGCACCGCTAATCCCCCCGCGCAGTTCAATTGGCTCGACATCAACGCCACCAAGGTGACGCAGCAGATCCAGGTGCCGGTGGAGTTCGTCGGCACAGGAAACGGTCAACCGGACCAGAGCTATAACCTGATGAACACGCCAGTAATCGTATCCAGCGTCCAGATTACGATTGACGGCGTCGCGTGGGCGCTGACGGACGACCTGCTGGCAGCGCCTTCGGAGGTCGCTGACGCGGTGAAATCCCAGGTGTATGTAGTGGACAGCGCGTCCGGCGCGGTTACGTTCGGCACCGGCTTGCAAGGGGCGCGTCCGGCCGCGGGATCGAAGATCTTCGCGACCTATTCCTATGGCGGCGGCCTGGCTGGCAATGTCGGGATCGGCGCGATCAAGACCAGCCCGCAACTGCCGTCCGGCTTTAGCGTTTCCAATCCTCTAGCTACATCGGGGGGCACGGCCGGCGAGACGCAGGATGAAGCCGAGAGCCGCATTCCGCTTTACATTCAGAACGCCAATCGCGCCGTTTCGGCCGCGGATTTTGCGGACATTGTGGAGAGCACGCCGGGGATCGATCTCGGACGCGTCGAAGTACTGCCGCTTTATCAGCCGGATAGCGGAGTCTCCGCGCCGGGCGTGGTGACGGTGATGGTGATTCCGAACGACCCGATGAACCCGCAGGGACCGGTTCCTGACGGCTATTTTCTGCAGGCGGTTTGCGACTATCTGGAGCCGAGGCGGCTGCTGACTACCGAAGTGCACGTCGTGGGACCGGACTACCAGGATCTGACCGTCTCGTTGGGGTTCGACATGATCCCCGGAAAGGATGTGGCGACCGTGCAGGCCGGTATTACGGCCGCAATTCAGAATTACCTTTCGCCGATCACCGGCGGACCCTCCGGGACGGGATGGCCTCTGCAAAAGAGCGTGGTGGACCGGGAGCTTCTGGCACAGGCGGCGCGTGTAGACGGTGTAGCCGATATATCCGACGTGCTCATGTGGGACAGCACGGGCTCACAGATCGAGACGCTTCCCATCGCGAACATTCAGCTTCCGCGTTTGGACAAAGTAAGCGCCAACACTGGCGATCCCCAGGCGCTACAGAGCACAACCCCATCGGCCGGCCCCAACCTGGTGCCGGTGCCGGTGACTCCGGCGGTCTGCTAGGAAAACGAGATGGACGCGAATCAAACTCGATTCCAGTTGGTGTTCGGTGAGGCTGATTGGTTCGGTGACGCCGGGCCGGAATCGCCCGCCGCCGCGCTTGAGTGGCGGAGTTCGGACGCAACCGTCAGCCTGAAGCAGAAGGTATTTGTGTTTCCGACTGCGCCCGGCGCGCCCGTACTCTCGCCGGCCGACCGGCGGGGTGCGGCGCAGGATCACTTCGGCGGCTATTACTGGATCGGGCCCTCGCGTGACGAGATTCTCTATCTCGCGCAGGGGCAGCAGCAGGCGCAGCATTTTTGGTCCTACAGCGACCTGGCCGGATGTCCCCGGTCCAGCACGTTCGGGGTTTTCTCGCCGGTCACGCCCGCGGCGGCGCGAAGCTACGTGCTGGGAGGCCTGGCTGTCACCACAGACCATTACCTTTTGGTCGGAATGACGCAGCCCGCCGGGCTGCTGTTGTTCGATCTTTACGCGGGCGCCGAACCCCTGGAATACCGATGGCCGGCCTCTATTCCATTCGCGCCCTTTGCGATAGCCGCGTCTCCAGATGGCGGAGCCTGGATCCTGGACAGCACCAACCGGTGTTATTGGGGGATCGACCCGTTCTTCCAGGTGCTCGCTCCTCTGGGACACGCGTCCGGAGTGGTGCGCGGCGGCGATTTTCAACCCGCTTCCGGCTCTTCCATCCATCAGGCGGCATGCGACTCTGGCGAGGGGGTTCAAGCCGATCAAGCGATGCCCGTTGCGGCCCTTTGGCCCGTGGGAATTGCGCCGTTGCCTGATGGCAGCGTTTTGATTCTCGACAGTCCGAACGAACTGGGTTATTCGCGAATCTATCGCTATCGCTTAGGCCAAATGCTGGGCCAGCCTGCAGCTTTGAATCAACTGGACGTTGGCACCGGAACGCCGTACTGGCTGCTTGGACAGGATCTGGCGTTTGTGGTATCCGCAACTCAGCCCGCGGGAGGGCCGATCGGAGGGATCCTCTATGTTGCCGACACGCGTGGAGCGCAGACATTTGCATTCAATTACTCGAGCTCGAACAACCAATGGGCCAACGAGCCGAACCCGCAGTTCTTCCCTATGCTGCGCTTTGGGGGAAAGGCGCTGGTAACCGGCCCGTCCGGGGTGAGTTACGATTTCGATCAGCGCTGGACGCCGCTGGCGCCGCAGCCCCTGGCGCGTTTCGAGGAGCAGGCGGTCTGGCAGTTGCCGCGGCGCGATTCCGACCTCGAGCCAGACCCCGCCCTGCGTTCCTTCGACGGTCAGGAACCGGGCTGTGTCTGGCACCGTTTGTTGTTGGATGGAACGATTCCGCCAGGCGCGCAGCTGGTGGTTCAAAGCCGGGCCGCCGACTCCAAACTCCTGGTCAGCAACGCGCCATGGAATACCGAACCGCTTCCCTATTTGCGCGGAACGGGAGCTGAGATCCCGTATTACAAGCCGGCGCTCGATTGTTCGTCCGCGCGCACCGGCACCTGGGAATTGCTGTTTCAGGCGGCTCGCGGACGGTACCTGCAGTTGCGGCTCACCTTCACCGGCAACGGACGCAGCACGCCGCGAATTCAGGCCCTGCGCGCCTACTATCCACGCTTTTCCTACCTGACGAAGTATCTGCCCGCGGTGTACCAGGACAACGCCGAATCGGCCAGTTTTCTGGATCGTTTTCTCGCCAACGCGGAAGGTTTTTTCACTGCCATCGAGGATCGCATCCTCCAGGCCCGGGAGCTCTTCGATCCGCGAACGGTTCCGGCCGATTACCTGCCCTGGCTGGCAAGCTGGCTCGGATTCAGCTTCGATTTCACATGGGGCGAGCCTCTGCAGCGCTTCTTCCTGGAAAATGCCCCGCAGTTTTTTCAGACGCGCGGGACCCTCGATGGGGTAGTGCGGATGATTCGCATGTCACTGGACCAGTGTGCCGATTCTTCGCTGTTCGATCCACCGGATCTGGAGCACTTCTCCGTGCGGATCATCGAACACTACCTGCTGCGGACGGATCCGAAAGTGGTTTTGGGCGATCCGACCGCGGTGCAGGCTCCCTCCGCGATCACCACCGGCGCACAGTGGACGCCCGCGCAGGGATCGGCACCCATCGATCAATTATTCCGCGAATTTCTAAGTGCCACATATGGAACGATCGGAGCCCTGAATG
The DNA here is from genome assembly GCA_035508655.1 of Bryobacteraceae bacterium. Taxonomy (GTDB): domain Bacteria; phylum Acidobacteriota; class Terriglobia; order Bryobacterales; family Bryobacteraceae; genus DATGMB01. Next base: position 24,396 of record DATJMP010000020.1, on the reverse strand, counting down.
GCGCCTGGAGCACCGCTTTTTCGAGTTTCGATGATGCCTCACTGCGCTTCCCGGCGATTCAGCCTTCCAACTCCGCGCAGGCTGCGGATTGGGGCGAATTCATCAGCACGGACCTCGGCTTCACCTACGCGCCGGTAACTAACGCCGATGAACCGGCATTCGAGAACTTCCTGATCGAACGCTATGTCGAGAGCTCGGCCGTAAACACGGCTTACGGCCTTACCGGCGTCTCGGCGCTCGCGGATTTCTCGGATGTACAGTCGAAGCTCTGGAACCCTCTAACAAATGGGTTGCCGGCCGGCGGCGTGTTTCTACAGGACTGGATCCTGTTCGTCTCCGTTGTAATCCCGACCCAGCAGAACGCGCATCAGTTTACGGTCGTGGTTCCGGTGCAATTGACGGATTCGGCCGCCACGCAGACTATGCGCTTGAACGTTGCGCAAAGAATCGCGCAGCAGGAAAAGCCGGCCCACACCTCATTTGATGTGAAGCTCTATTGGGCGGCGTTTTCGGCCGGTTCGGCGCGGGTCGGCATCGAGACGGTGGCGGGCCCGAGCAGTCGATTCGCCGCGGTGTTGCTCGACCAGAGTGTTCTGGGAGAGTCTTATCTCGGTTTCATTGCGCCTTGGAACGCTCGGGGGCGGGTTGTGGCCGGAGGAGATCAGTTGCAGCCTCCAGGCAAGCGATGCGGGGAGTCAACCACATGAGTGCAACGATGCAAACAGCCTCGCCGAAACTTCAGAAGCTCGACCCGCTGAAGCGGGTGAACTACACGTTCGGCCTCGTTCTGGGGGTGGAAGAGTTTCTCCAATCGGACGCCTATTTCCTGGCCAAGCACCAGGTCGAAAATCGTCTCCTGCACGGTTACGGGACTGTTTGCGGACTGGATGTATCCGTGCAAACCTCTCCTAACCTCGAAGTGCAGGTCGCACCCGGATGGGCCATCAATCCCAAGGGCCAGGAGATTTACGTTTCCCAGTTGATGTGCGTGCAGGTCGGCGATTGGGTGCAGGCGAACCTGCCGGCGCTCCAGACGTTATATCCCGGCGGTGCACCCTCGGGACTGCATCTCTATGTCGTTCTCTGTCATCGGCAATGCAAAACCGACGTGGTTCCGATACCGGGCCAGCCCTGCCAAACGCAAACCACCTCCGCGCCGTCGCGGATCCTCGATTCGTTCGAGTTGAAGCTGTGTATCGATGCGGTCTCGTCGCCACCCATGAGTTCGCCGCCCACGTCGGCTTCAACTACACTGTGCCAGTTCCAGCCTGAGTCGGAGGCGGCGGATGTGCGAGCATTCGCCGAGTTGATGGCGCAGATTCAGGTATCGGCGTCTGGCCCGTTTCTTACCCTTTCGCAGCTCAAAGAACTGGTGCGGGACCTGCTTCAGCCACTGGCCTCTCCACCGTTGACGTCGCCGCCATCCGCGCCTCCGTATTACGTGAGAGCGTCCGACGCGGCGGGATTTCTCAGGGCGGCTTTCCGCACCTGGATCACCGAAGTGCGGCCGTTCCTATGCGCTTCTCAGGGAGCGGGTCCATGCGATCCGCCGCCCGACAAATGCGTATTGCTGGCCGAACTCAACATCGCTCTGAATCCCGCCTGGACCGTTACCGGAGTCACAGTGGACGATTCCAGGAGGCCGTTTCTGGTGCCGGCCTCGCTTTTGCAAGAGATCGCCTTCCGGGAATCGCCGGCTGCGTCGCCAAGCGCTTCGTACCAGACGGTGGCGGCAGGCTATTTCCGGATGGACGGAACACCCGTCGGGCCGGTGTTGAACCTAAGCGTCACCAAGACCACTCCGGCCGGCGAATACCTGTTGAGCTTCGCCGGGTATCAAAACCCGAACACCACGGCGGGCATCGCCTACATCGTAAAGGGCACGGTTCTGCAGAATCCGGATGTCGCGACATCGAACGCGACTTTCCAGATGGTGGCTTTCGAGGGCACCGACATCCGCGTTCGCGTGATCGACAACACCGGCGCCGCACTCGGATCTGCCTCGTCCTTCATGATCGAGATCTCGGAGATCGGAGGGGGGTCATGAGTCCCATCAGCCTGCTGACGCCGATCCTGGGCGGCGGAATTCAGAACGTCAATTTTGTAAATGGCCGCGTACTTACCGCCGCGGACCTCACGGCGGAGCGGAACGCCAACCTGCAGCGTCAGCGGTTGCTGGGCAACTGCGCCGGTGAGGGAATCGTGTCTGGGCTGGAGGTGACGCTCGCAGGGAGTTCCGTAAGCTTCGGGCAGCAGGTGGCGCACGTGACGGCCGGTCTCGCGGTGAACCGCAACGGCGACGTCCTCCAACTACCCGCGGATACTGATGTTGCCCTGGCGGTTTCTACTCAGTCCGCACCAGCGACCTCCGGGTTGTTCGCGCCCTGCCAGCCGCCGCAGACGCAGTTGTCGAATCCTGGAGTTTATATTCTGACGGTGTTGCCAGCCTCCGGCTATCAGGGTCAGGCTCCTGTGACTCAACTCAATTCCGGTGGGTTGGCCACAACTTGCACCAGCCAGTACGCCACGGCCGGAGTTCAATTCCGGCTGGCCCCGGTCACGCTGGCGAACACCGGGACCGGCTTGCAGCCTGCGCTCTATGCGCTGGCGAACCAGATTCTGACCCAACTCAACGCCAACGCGAGCGCCTCCACGGTTGCACCGGCTCTGTCGCAACTCCGCAACGGGCTGGCGCACGTCTGCTTTGGAACGGAGGCACTCGCCGGTTACGCCGCGAATCCGTTTGCCGGCCTCCCACAGTCCTCGTCACTCGAAACCTATGGGCTAGTCGATGAGCAGCGCACTTCAGGGCTGATCACCGATTGCGAAGTACCGCTGGCGATTATGTACTGGTCACCGCAGGGTGTGCAGTTCGTGGACATGTGGTCGGTCCGGCGGTCGTTAATACCGGCGCCTCCATCCGAATACTGGCCCCTGCCGAGCGGCGGCCGCCGCGCCGCGGAAGGTCTGGCGATGTTTCTGCAGTTTCAGGACCACGCCTCGAGCCTTCTCTCCGCACTGGATATAACCACTTTGGCGTCCGTCGCCGCCGTTAACTATTTCCTTTATCTACCTCCGGTCGGGCTGTTGCAGACGGGCAACGTAACGCCTTCGGCGGGGTTCGACTATCTCCAGTTCTTCAGCGGCCGGACCTATCGAAGTCCGGTTTTCATCGAGGGAGCCCGGATCGCCGGCATTTTCCGGACAGCATTTCTTTATCCGCCCATCGATCTTAGTAAGAATGAGCTGCTGTGGGCGTATCAGGTTCGGGAGAATCAGCAGCTCATCGACAATAACGGCGCGGGCGCGGCACCTCTTTACCTGCTCTTTACGAACGGCCAAATCCCGTTCCAGGGGGAGGCCAGATACGATTTGAACTATTTCAACTATGCGAATTACTTCTGACAAATCACGAGAAGGTCAGACAGGAGTAGAGTGACATGTCAAACTTCACGCCGGTGAAGCCGGGCGACCTGATCACCGCGGCATATCTGAACCAGATGTTCGCGTCCTTCGACAGCCGCATCAGCGCGCTCGAGGCCGCGAGCCAGGGCGGGGCACAGATCGTGATTCAACAACTGTTGCCGATTGGAACGTTTTATGTCGGCAACCAAATGCACATCGTGGGCCAGAACTTCGGATTGCCCGCGAACGTCGTCGTCACCATCGGGGGCGTAAAAGTTACGACTTTCCTGGCCGGCAGCGGCAACACCGATCTGTATTTCGACATTCCGGCAGTTCAAGGACTGTCTCTATCGGGCACCCAAGTTACGCTGACGATCGACAACGGCACCAGCCCCGCTCCCGCGTCCACCACATTCACCCTCTTCCCTGCACCTCTGAGCTCGCCTTCCGGCAACATCCTGATCACAATGACCACGCCGCCATCGGTAGGGACGATCACGGCCGGAAACAGCTACGTCTATGGCTTCACAGTCACCGGGTTTACGTCGCTGACCGACAACTATTCCGTGACGGCCACCCTGGATGCGGCGTCGCAAACGGCGGGTTGGACAGTGACGCCGACGGCAAACTCGGTGACCATCCCGCAGGGCCAGAACACGGCTACGCAGGTAGGGGTTAAGGTGACCATCCCGGCGACGGCCGGAGTCACCTCGGCGCAGATCACTGTCACGCTGGTGTCGAGCCTGAAGCCGGGAATTTCCGGTTCGGGATCCACCACCGTCACGGTGAACTCGGCTCCGCCGCCACCGAACACGATCGGTCTCACGTTGTATGCGGCCGGCGCCGGCACAGTGAGCGCGGACGGCAGCAGCTTGGCACTGCCACATGGCACGACCTCCGTGGTGGTCATCGTTCTCGCGTCCGTCCCGGATGGCGGCGCGAACGTGTCGTACAACGTTTCGAACCTTACCTTCGACAGCGCTTCGTGGGCTTCGGTCCTTCAATCGCCGGCGAACGTTCCGGTCGGAGCGCCCAATTCCACGCTGCAGCTCCGATATCAGATCAGTGTTCCCTCGGGTCCCAGCAGCACCAATATGCACGCGAGCATCACTGAAAGCGGAAAAGCTTCCGTGCAAGGACAGCAGGCATTCACCATTTCAGTTGCGTAGCGGCCCGATCGGGCCGCCGCCGAGAGGAGATCAACATGAAGGCTCTTACGCGTAAATCGAGAATCCGCCGCCGGAACATGCGCGCGCGCCGATGGTCGTTGCCCTGGATTGTCGGGGTATCGATCGCCCTATCCGGATTCGTGGCGCTGGCGGACCAGCTCTGCTTCAATCATGTCACCGCGCCCGGCTCGCCGCCGAATTGGGGTGCTCCTCCGCTCATCGACGGCTCTGTCGCGAGCGGAGACACCCGCTGTTTCAATTCCTCTTCCACACCGCCCTGCACCGGTCCGGATTTGGGATGGACGAACTCCTTCAGTTACATCTTCAACAATCCAGACGGCCCCATCAACCCTGACGTTACGGTAGAGGGGATTCGCGATAACACGCATCTTTACTTGTCGGTGCAGGTCAATAACTCGACGCCAACGAGCGGCGGAACCTCCGATCCCAATAATGCCGTGGTAGTCGCGTTCGATCCGGACAACACAGGAACGAAGATGCAATGGTTCGTGATATCGCCGGTTCCAATTGGCGGTTCCCTAGGAAACAAGCAGAACGCACAAGCGGTGGATTACTACTGGAACCAGAACTCGCTCACAAGCCCGAATACGGGTGCGTCCAACCACGCGCTGAACCCCTCCTGGCTAAACGGCGCTGCCGGCGTTTCGAATGCGCCTTGCAGTACGCCGGGCACGACCTGCATCCAAAGCGACATCGAGGGCGCCCAGTGGACGATGGAGTTAGCTCTCCCTCTGCTTGGGAGCCAGGGCGATCCCAGTAAGGGCCTGATTATCCCTCCGACCGGGCACTTTGGAATGTACGTCGACGTGCTTCGCGTGGTGAATGGAATGTGGTCGCAGGCGCCCTGGCCTTCAAATGCCAGCATGGGGGGTTGCACCACTCCCCTCGTCTCCTGCCAACTGTACAACAGCATTCCCGTGACCAGTAATTGGGGCACCGGCACGATTGATCCCAACCCGAGTCCCTCTTGCACCGGGATCTCGATCGGTTCGCAGAACCTGGACGTTTATGTAACCAATTCGGCGAACCCGTCGGGAAGCAATGCCATCGATGGCTCCAACCCGAATACGTTTCACGCCAAGGTGCACAACACGGGAGCCACCGTCTCCAACGTGGGGGTGACGTTCTTTATTGCCAACTTCGGGCTTCCATCCGAGTGGCAACAGGTGGCGGCGACCGGCCTCTCGACGATTCCCTCGGGAGGTACCACGTTAGACTCCAATCCCTGGACTCCGCCGAATCCCTCGAACTACGCGCCACCGAACCAGCATCAATGCATCCTGGCGACGCTCAGCGCGAATCCGCCGAACAGCACGTACTTCGTCAACAACAGTGCCGTGCAGAACATGAACTTCTTTGATGCATCGACAGTAGAGCGGCCGGTGCAAGTCAGCTCGAAAGGGTACCAGGCCAACCCGAAACACAACACCGAACAGGAGTTCGATATCGTCGTGAAGACCGCCTTCAGCACCATCAATCCGTGCACAGTGGGCGGGTACGCCCCAGTGGCCGGAGACCAGCGGCGATCGACCGAGTCGCAGCGGCAGACGAACTGTAACCCGGCCTCGCAAATGATTCAGACCGCAGAGGCTTGCCGGCACACAGGCATGTACCTTCTGAATAGCAGCAAGCAGCCTGTCGAGCTCTGCCAGGCGGTCGGTTCGTTCGGATTTGTGGCCAAGCACCCCGGGACCGTCAGAAAGTGGACTTACCAACTGACCGGCCAGGGCCTGACACGCGTAAGCGACGGCGTCTATCGTCTGCGCATGCCAAACAATAGCGTCGCGAATCTGAACAACGTAGTGGAGGCGGAGACTGGCGGGTGCGCTCACCTGTTCGGGACCATCGTTCCCGGCGTGCTGGTCGGCGGCATTGTGGTGGTCGGGTTCGTTGTTTACCGGCCGCGGCGAAGGGCGGGGAGGACATAGCATGCTACTGCACGTGTCTTCGCCGCTACTCGACCGATTCGATCCTGGGCTCGCTTGGTCTCTCGCCATGATTGTCGCGCTGGCCTATGCGGTCCATTCCGCCAGAAAGGCGGGCCTGGAGCCGAGGTCGATGTACTGGGCCGTAGTTTGCGCACTGGTTGGCGGATTGTGGGGCGGACATCTGATGTCCTTGGCCGTGAACGGCTGGGATGGCGGACTGCTTGCCGTGTTCCAGATCGGCTCCGGCTCCAAAAGTCTCTACGGCGGGCTATTGCTCGGCGGGTTTTCCGCCTGGCTCTGCTTTCGCCGCCGCAGGCTGCCGGTGCTCGCTTATGCGGATGCGGCAATGCCCGCTCTCGCCCTAGGCTACGCGGTCGGCCGCGTCGGGTGTTTTCTCAACGGAGATGATTACGGCGCCCTGACCCGTCTTCCCTGGGCGGTGGTGTATCCCACGTCGACCGAGGCGTACGATGCTCATTTTGTGCGCGGGTGGATCTCGCCGGGAGCGGTATGGTCGCTCCCGGTTCATCCCGTCCAACTCTATGCCTCGCTGGTCAGCCTCCTGATTTTCGCGATTCTTGTAAGTGGGCGGTGGAAGCGCCCGGGAAGCCGGTTGTGCCTTTACTTGACTTTGTACGGGGCAAGCCGGTTCTTCCTGGAATACCTGCGCGGCGATTTTCGCGCCGTGCTCGGGCCATTCTCGCTGCCTCAACTCTTCAGCATCGCGTTTGTCTTTGCCGCCGGCGTCCTATGGGTGTACACCGCGGGAAAGGCGGAACGAGCCGGGCGCCTTCAGGAAGCAATTGCGCACTAGCCGGTAACAGAGGGGGCAATAGGGGAGCCGTAATGACGCTGGCAGCCGCTACAATCGAGCGCGTGCGTGTGAAACGGACGCGTGCAGACCTTCCGGCCGCACGCGCCCGCTTGTCTTATCTGCTCTCGTCGGCGTCGCTTCAACCGCCTGCCATGCCCCCTTCTTCGATTCTTCTGGTCCGGACGATGGAAGACCCGCTGCCGGGCCGGATCGCAAGGGAGTTCGTACCCGGAGCCCTTGCCACCGTCGAGTGGCAAAACGCGGCGCGGGACCGGTTGGGAGCGCTGTTTCGCGGAGCGCGCCGCCCGCTCCGCGAATCCGTGCCGGGCACCGTCGAGGCGGTGTGGTTTCAGGATTATGGGGAGATGCTCGCCTGTCTGGCGCGAGACCTCGCTTCCAGTTTCGCGCCGCACTGGTGGTGGAAAGCGATTCTCCGCGCGCGCATGCTGCCCAGTGCGTCGGCTTGGGCCGCGGTATGGGCGCAGGAACCGCGGTTCATTCCAGCCGCACTCGAATACCTGGAGTCATGCAGCCGTGCGCCTCAGACGTTGGCGCGGGTTCACCCGGAGGCTGCCTGGCGTCTTCTGGCGGCAACGCTGCAAGCGTTCCATTTGCCGGACCTGGCCGCAGTCCGGGAAAGGCGATCGAATCCCCAACTTCCACCCCGCGGGCGGAATGAGGCAGCGCCTGATTGGGACGGAAGCACGCCGGTAGCACGCGATCCCGAGCAGAGTGGCGCCGTTCTGGAAGCGAGGCTTCTTTCCGGAACCGCTGGTTTCCCGTGGGAGCCGTATGTCTCGTCATCGTCCACTCCTCCGGAGCTGGGCTACGAGCGGCAAGCCCTGCTGGGTGTGGGCTTGGTTCTGCGGCGAGCTCCGCATGTGGCGGCGACCGCGGCGTTCCGGCTGCGGCTTCACGCATGGATCCGCGGGGAAGAAACGCGCGCTTCCGCATTCGCAGGCGCTGATTTTCTCACGCCCATCTCCAGCGGCAGCCTGCGCACTCCGCATTCGAATCCCGCCTCTGGAAACCGAACTCCTGCCCCAGATTCGGCCTCCTCCTGGCCAGAATCGGACACCCTCCGGCAAGAGCCACCCGCGCCCGGATTAGAGATGCGCGCCTCCCCTGCGGACGGACTGGCGACCGATTTTGCCGCTGACTCCAGATCCGCGAATGACCGGCAATCGAACAGCCCGGCCGCAGTTACGATTCCAATGCCGTTACGGGAATGGGAGAACGGTGAGTTTACAGCCGCGGGTGGCATTCTGTACCTGATCCACTTCGTGCGGCAGGCGGAATTACTCCGGCATTTTGACATCGGCTTGGGGGGCTGGGCGCTTGTAGAGTTGCTTGCGCGGTGTCTCCTGGACAGCGCCGGGAAGATCGCCGGCGATTCCATCTGGGACGCGCTCGCCGGTCTCGACAGCCGGGCTCCCGGACAACCGCCGGAAGGATTCACGCCTCAGCCCACCTATACTGCTCCGGATTCCTGGCTCATCCAGGAATCGAGGGACAGTGCGGCCCCATTACGCTATGCTCGGTTCCGTTCTCGGGGCGTTGAGCTCTGGGCGCCAGACGGATTTGTGGTTCTCGATAGCGCCGCGACCGGGAATCCTGCCGAGGCGTCGCTCCGCATCGGCCGATCGCTTCGAAAGAACTTCCGGCACTCCGCCAGAGTGCGGCCAATATCGCTCGCAGTTTCCCCGGAACTGCGGAGATTTCTCCACTTCGTGCTGCCCTACGCGCGATGGCGTCTCGGCCGTGCGCTGGACGGAGCGAGTTTAGAGGATGCGTTGCTGCGTAAAGGAACCTTATACGTCACGTCCACTCACGTGGACTTGGTCATGGCCATGAGCGAGATCAGTTTACCGGTGCGGCTCGCGGGTCTCGATGCGAATCCTGGCTGGGCGCCGGAGTTCGGCCGCGTCATCACGTTTCACTTCACCTGAGAGGCGATATGGACGAATCCGGCTCCGCATTTCTGGACGTGCCACGGAATCCGCGCGGTCATCTCGGCCTGCTCTTTCACGCGGCCGCCTACCACGTGCTGTATTTCCTCCGGCGTCGCGCAGCAGCGTCGGGCGGAACTCTGGAACAGGTCCTCCGGGAACACCCGTTCCTGGAGAGTTTCTTCGCAACCGTGCGGGAAAGGTTGCCGCGCGATATCGACTGGGTGCAGTCGATCGAGTGGCTCCGCAGAGAGGTAAAACTTTGGGAAGATGCCGCAGACCCAAGCCTGCCGATCCGGCGCATGCGGCGCGCCCTCGGGATTCCCTACTCGGCAGAGCTGGTTTTTGTTCTTGCGGGAATGGTCGAGGAGTTCTCGCCGCTGGCGGCCCTGTTCTCGGCTTCCGGCCACGCCCGTGGAGAGCATCGGGCGTCTGTCGGACTGATGGAAGAGATCTTCGAGCCGGCTGCCGGCGAGGAGCCGTGGAGCCTGATCGGACCTTTCGTTGACTCCGGGTTTTTGCATGTCGTGGATCCCGATGTTCCACGGTCGGAATGGATCTTGCGCGTCCCGCCGCCTCTTTGGAAGGCGGCTCGGGGAGAATTCCCGGAGGCTCCGCTGCCCGGAACCCGTCTGTATCTTGCGGGATCTCTTCAGTCCGCACACGAACTGGTGGCCGATGACGATGTGCGGTCGCAATTGCTGGAATTAGGCCATCTTGCCGCGTCCGGCCGAACCCGTAGCGTCGTGCTGCGCGGCATGCCGGGGACGGATCGGATCGGCGCGGCGGGTGCTTTCGCCAGGGAGCTCGGGCTTGGTGTGCTGGAGATCGAATGCGCGACCACCTCTGCGGCGCAGGATGAGCGCAGGCGGCTCATCGGGCCACTCTGCACGCTCTCTAACTGCATGCCGGCCTTCCTCGTGGACCCAGGCCCGGGAGAGACTTTTGAGATCCCGCCGCTGCCAGGCTGGTCAGGCCCCACCGCCGTGCTGATCGGCCGTGAAGGCGGCATCGGGGGCGCGGAGGCTGCGCGTGCCATCACGGTGTACCTGGACCTCGAATCCCCGTCGAACCGTGTAGAGCTTTGGAGGCGTGCGCTGAACGGGAGAGCCTCCGCCGAAATCGCCGGCCTCGCCGCGGAGTTCTGCCTGCCCGGCAGGTATATTGCACAGTGCGCGCGGCTCGCGATCGATTTGGCGGCGGTCGATCGGCGGAACAGCGTTTCCCTGGACGACGTGAAGAGTGCGGCGCGGGCGACCAACCGTCAGGTGCTCGATACTCTCGCAGTACGCATCGACGGATCGGCATACTGGACGCACCTGGTGCTCAGGGAATCGACCTTCCGGGAATTGCGAGTGTTGGAAGGCCGGTGCCGGCATCGTGAGCGTCTCGCATCCGCGTTCCACGCGAGCGTTCCCGGCGGGATGAATCGCGGCGTCCGGGCGCTTTTCGAGGGCCCCAGCGGAACCGGCAAGACCATTGCCGCGCGCGTGCTGGCCAATGAACTTGGGCTGGACCTGTACCGCGTCGACCTGGCAGCCGTAGTGAACAAGTACATTGGCGAGACCGAGAAGAATCTCAGCAAGGTCCTCAGCCGGGCCGAAGATCTCAACGTGATTTTGTTGCTCGACGAGGGCGACTCGCTGATGACGCGGCGCACCGACGTGAAGTCCTCGAATGACCGTTACGCCAATCTGGAAACCAATTACCTGCTCCAGCGCCTCGAAAGTTACACCGGGATCGTCATTGTGACCACGAATGCGGGCCAATCCATCGACTCTGCATTCCGCCGCCGCATGGATTCGGTGATCAAGTTTCACCTGCCGGACGCCGCCGAACGATTTCAATTGTGGCAAGTGCATTTGCCCCAGGGCCATGAAGTGCCCATCGCTGTGCTGGAAGACGCGGCCATCCGCCATCAGTTTACCGGTGGACAGATTCGAAATATCAGTGTCCGGGCCGCACTGCTCTCGTTTGCCCGGAGCGCGGCGGCGCTCGACGAAGAGGACCTCCGGGAGGCCATTCGGGCGGAACATCGGAAGGCCGGCGCCAGTTTCGTCGAAGCGCCGCCCCCGCGCGCGCCGCGGAATGGCGGTGCAATCGCGGGTTTCGTGGGAGGTCTGTCCTGAGTTACGCAGCGCTGCGGCGGAAGGTTCATTCCGGGAGCGATGACGCGGCCCGCGTACGGAGGGCCAAAACCGAACCCTCGTCCGCGCCGAAATCGCCGTCTACGCCGGTGGCATCTCCCCTTCCGCTTGGAGGGGCGCAGCGGCAAGTCAAGGTGGGCGCCGCCCACGATCCAGCGGAGCACGAAGCAGACCGCACGGCAAACCACGTAGTCTCGGGAGCCGCGCACCCAACCCCTGCGATTTCCCGCATCCAGTTGCTCCAGCGGCAGGTGACCGCCATGCGGGAGAGCGTTCCCTCGGCACCCTTGGAATCCAAGGCCCACCGCGCGATGACGGATGAGCATCCGGGCGCGCAGTCTGCGGGCGGCGTCCAGCGTGCCGAACCGGAGCACACGTCTTCGACTCCGGCGCAGCGCTCGGCGATGGAAGAAAAGAACGCCGGCACTCCCGTGCAACGGTGGCGCGAACGTAAAGAAGAGGAGCGGCCTTCCGGTATGGCCTCCGTTGCCTACCGCAAGTCGCGGGATAACACGGACTCCGCGGGAACCGTGACCCGCAAGTCCGAGGCGGAGATGGATGCCGCCGCCACGCGGGCGGTTGCTACCAAAGACACAGGAAATCCGCTTCGCCCGCACGTTCGGCAGGTGCTCGAATCGCGGATGGGAGTGGATCTTTCCGGCGTCCGCGTCCATGAAGGCCCGGCCGCTCAGGAGGCTTCCGCCGCCATCCACGCGCGGGCGTTCACTCACAAGAGCGATATCTGGCTTGGCCGCGGAGAGTCCCAGGAAAACATCCGTCTCATGGCGCACGAGGCGACCCACGTCGTGCAGCAGGGCGCCGCAACGCGCCGCGCACCCGGTCTTCCCCGCCGTGGGGAGGAGGATGTCGCGCAGCGTGAGAGCCCGCCCGTTAAGGAGAATGCCGGCCCGCCACGGGTCCAGCGTCTGGGGCTCAGCGATGTTCTCGATTACATCTCGGATAAGGCCAACCTGATTCCAGGTTTCCGCATGTTCACCATCGTGCTCGGGGTCAACCCGATCAACATGAGTCCGGTGGACCGCAGTGCGGCCAACATCCTCCGTGCTGTGGTGGAGTTCATTCCCGGAGGCGCGCTGATCACGCAGGCTCTCGATGCCTACGGCGTCTTCGACAAGGTCGGCAACTGGGTGGAGCAGCAGATCGCGACTTTGAACCTCGTCGGGAGTTCGATCAAACGCGCGCTCAGCGATTTTCTCGATTCGTTGTCCCTCTCCGACATCGTCGATCCCGGCGGTGTATGGGACCGCGCCAAGCGCATCTTCACGGAACCCATCGACCGCATCAAGAATTTCGTTAGCGGGCTCGCCAACGACATCATCAAGTTCATCAAAGACGCGATCCTCATGCCGCTGGCCAGGTTGGCGGAGGGGACGCGCGGGTGGGATCTCCTCATCGCGGTTCTGGGTAAGAACCCGATCACCGGTGACGAGGTTCCCCGCACTCCGGAGACCCTGATCGGCGGGTTCATGAAGCTGATCGGTCAAGAGGAGGTCTGGAACAATCTACAGAGATCCAACGCCGTGCCCAGAGCATGGGCATGGTTCCAGGGCGCGCTCGGCACGATTCTGGCGTTCGTAACGCAGATTCCTTCCTTATTTGTCAGCGCCTTGAAGTCCCTTGTATTGGAAGACCTCATCCTGCTGCCGCGGGCGTTCGCGAAGGTAGCGGGTGTATTCGCCAACTTCATCGGCGACTTCATGAAATGGGCCGGCGATGCGCTTTGGGAATTGCTCCAGATCATTTTCGAGGTAGTGGCGCCCGGCGCGATCCCCTATTTGAAGAAGGTCGGCGCGGCGTTCAAGACAATTCTCAAGAATCCCATCGCCTTCATCGGGAATCTCGTCAAGGCCGCCAAACTGGGCTTCGAGCACTTCGCGGACAATATCCTTGCCCATTTAAAGGCATCGTTTATCGAATGGCTTACCGGATCTCTGGAAGGCGTCTATATCCCGAAATCTCTGGATTTCCGCGAAATCGTTGCCTTCGTACTGTCGGTTCTCGGGCTCACCTGGCAGAATGTCCGGCAGAAACTGGTCAAAGCCGTCGGCGAGCCCGTCGTCAAGACCATGGAGACTGGTTTCGATATCGTGGTTACGCTGGTGAAGGACGGTCCTGCGGCCGCCTGGGACAAGATCAAAGAGCACCTCGGCAATCTGAAGGACATGGTCATGCAGGGCATCATGGACTTTGTTGTCGACACCATCGTAAAAAAGGCGATTGCCAAGCTTGTGAGCCTGTTCGTGCCTGGCGGAGCCTTTATTCAGGCGATCGTCTCGATCTACGACACGATCATGGTATTCATCGACAAGCTCGCAAAAATCATTCAGGTGGCGACGGCCTTCCTCGACTCCATGATCGAGATCGCGAACGGCGCGATCGGGAATGCCGCCAACAAGGTGGAAAACACCATGGCTGGTCTGCTCACGCTCGCCATCAACTTCCTGGCGGGGTTCCTCGGGTTGGGCAAGATCGCCGACAAGGTACAGAACATCATCAATACCAAGGTCAGGCAGCCGATCGATAAGGCGCTCGATGCGGTGATCTCCTGGATTGTCGTGATGGCGAAGAAGTTGTTCGCCAAAGTCTTCGGCAAGGACGGCAAACCGGACGAGCGCACAGACGACCAGAAGAAGGCGGACCTTCACAAGGGGGTTACCGAAGGACAATCTTTCCTGAAGCAGCCCGGCGCAACGCCGGCTTCAGTAAGGGCTGCGCTACCGCCGATCCAGTCCCGGAACAAACTGGCAAGTCTCACGTTAATCGAGCACAACGGCAAGTATCAAATCAAGGGTGAGGTGAATCCGGAAGAAGAGGGCGACGAAGTTGAACTAGAAGAAGCAGAGTTATCGGAAGATGCGCTTTGGGATAAAGCGGCGGATCAGATTAACATTGAACCGCCTCCGCAAACCGTAATTTCGCCAAGCAGTCTGAGCTACACGAGGACAGTTCTCGAAACTCTGATTCAGAATAGCCCGGCTTCGGCCGCGCGAAAGACCACTGCACTAGGGCTCGTTGCCTCCAGGCTGGATCAAGCCGCTGCCGCGACCGATGGAGATACGATCTACCGATTCCTCCAACAGGCAGGCGGGATCGTAAGCAGCCTGTATCCAGGATCCCGTCCTGCCGTGGTTATTCATCACGAGCAGGAAGTAGCCGAGTTTCAGGATACCTTTGTCGATACCCGGAAGGGCCGTATGAGAGTTTCGAAGTCGCTCCGCGCCGACGTCAAGGCGCGGGTAGCCAGTGCGAAAGGGCTCTCAGCCCCTCAGAAGAAAGCTGCCGAAGAGGAATTGATAAATCTCATCAAAGAGCAGGCAATGGACAGGCAAAAGCAAGAGACGGAACGACCTCTGCCAGAGGTCGATCTGATCGCAGTCACCGAACGCGTACACATAGAGATTCACAGGAGGAGGCAGGCTTAGCGGGGACAACCGGGTTCAGCTCCAGGTCGGTTTATGACAGACATACTCGTCTCGTGCATCATGCCCACTTACGACCGCAGGGCGTTTATCCCGCGGGCCTTGGCTTACTTCGCGCGGCAGGATTATCCGAACCGGGAATTAATTGTGGTGGATGACGGTACGGACTGCATCCAGGACCTGATCCCGGTTACTCCCGAGATCCGTTATTACCGCCTGCCGTCGCGCACGTCCTTGGGCCGCAAGCGAAACTTTGCGTGCGAGCAGGCTCGGGGCCAACTGATCGCACACTGGGACGATGACGATTGGTATTCTCCCTCTAGGCTTCGGGAATGTGTCCAGACGCTGGCAGCTTCGGGACGGCCGATCTGCGGGGTTGCTGTGCCTTACTTCCTCGACCCCGTCAACCGCCGGTCATGGCGATTTCATTACACCAACAGCCAGAGCCTTTGGGTGGCGGGCAGCTCTTTGTGCTACCGGCGGGATTACTGGATGAACCACCGGTTCAGCGAAATCAACGTCGGCGAAGATACGCACTTCGTTTTCGATGCACGCCCGGGTGATGCCGCGGCTCTTCCCGATTCCAGCACGTTTGTGGCGTTGATTCATCCGCAGAACAGCAGTCCGAAGCATGTACAAAGTACGAACTGGAAGGTATGTCCCTTTGAGGAATTGACTCACGTGATGAAAGACGATCTCGCCCTTTATGGGCTTCCCGCGCCCGGAGCTGGCGCTGTCAGTTCCGGACCGATGGTGGTGGCTCGTGCCCGTGATCTCGAGTTACCGGAGTATGCGGCCTTCCCTCATAGCACTGCTCTGCCTTGGATGCGCCGATGGGAGCTTCCCTTTGCCCTCTTCCAGTCGCGTCTGCCCAACACGCCCTCGATTCTCGATTGCACCATCAACCCGTGCGGCTTCTCCGATTGGTTGGCGAAGCTGTACCCCCATGCTCTCTACCGGCATGTCAGCCCGCTCGCGCAAGGGGCCTTCACCCTGCCGTTTGGCGTGCCCGATGAGAGCTTTGACCGCGCGATCTGCGTGAATACCCTTGAACATCTGGTCGTAGACCAACGGGCCAGGCTGATTGGGTCCATGGCACGAAAGCTGAAACCCGGCGGCGTTCTCACCTTGACCTCCGATTACTACTTCGACAGCGCCTGGCAAAACTCTGCCTTTCTGAATGCGGGCGTCATGCGGCGGGATCGCAGCGAATTCCTGAACGGCTGGAACAAAGTAACTCCCGAGGAACTCATCCGGCTCTGCCAGAGCTTTGGCCTCGCGCTCATCACCGGAGAGCCCGGGCACGGCGGCCCAATGGAGGGCGATTCCGCCCTCTTCACGCAGCAGGCGCCGTTTCGTCACGCGTGCATCGCGGGAGTATTTCAGAAGGTTGGCGGCTCTGTGACCGCGCCTTCTAAAAAGATCGTGTTGGCGCTGTTAACGTGGAACACACGCGATATCAGTATCGAATCGGTTCGGGCGTACCTGAGGGAAGCGAGCATGCTCACGCGTCTCGGGCATCGTCCGTTTATCTGCGTGGTCGATAATGGTTCCGCCGACGGCACACCCGAAGCTCTCCGGGCCTTGGAAACCGAGATGGGCGTGCCGTACAAATTCCTCTATAACCGTGAAAACCTCGGCAACTCGGTCGCCCGCAATCAGATCCTCGATTACGTCCGGGAATGCGATGCCGACTACGTTCTGTTTATGGATGGCGACATCGAAATCGTGCCGTTTTCCAGCTTTGCCATGATGCGATATATGGAGAATTGCGGGCGTCAATTGGGTTGCATCGGCGCCGACTCCGGAGGGCAAACTCCGAACCGCCCATCCGCGTCCCCGTACCTTTTCAGCATCTCGGGTCTGCAGCTGCAAACCGTCAACCTCGTCGCCTGGACGCAATATGGAATGTTTCGCCGGGAAGTGTTCGAAGATGGAGTGCGGTTTGACGAGGCCGATCCGTTCCGGGGTCCCGGATGGGGCTTCGAAGACAACGACCTTGCGTTTCAGATGGACATGAAGGGGTATCTCAACCAGAGATTCTACGGCATGGTATACCTGCACCGCGCCATGTGTTCTTCCATTAGGATCATGCGCGGAATGGGTATTGACGCTTCGGCGCTGTATCAGCGGCGCAAGCAGTACACCATCAGTAAATGGGCCGCAATTCCGCGCATCGCCTCGGGGCCGCTGCTGGATGTCCGCCGGGTCGAGTTGCGCCTTTGAACCCCTCTTCTCGGACGCTGTTGACCTCGTGCCTGCGTCTCACCGCACCCGCATTGCCACGGCGGATGGACGAGCATTGTTATTCGTGTATTGACAGCCTCGGCTCGCGGACGGATAATCCCGTTCACATGGTCTTTTCAGCGCGAGCCGCGCATATGGCCCTACGCGCGCCGGGCGCGAGCCGGGGCGTGCAGGCAAGATCCGCCGGGCCCGGAACGCCGGGCGGAAAGATCAGGTAGAAACGATGATGGGCAAAAAGACTCGTTGGTGCTTGCTGGCAGCCGGTGTGACGTTGGTGTCATTCCCGGCGGTGCTCGCGCAGATCGCAAACGAGAAGCCGGCCTACATGGATCCGAAGCGGCCAGTGGAAGAACGGGTCGACGACCTGATGAGCCGAATGACGATCAAGGAGAAAGTCGGACAGCTCAATCTGCCGTGTGTCTACGTGCGTCAATTGGGAACCGACATCCCGTCCAAGACCGAGGCATGCAAGCGGTTCGCGGCGGGGACCTACACGCAGGAAATCGGACCGGCCTGCGGCTTCTTCACGCTCGCCAATGAAATCCTGCACCAGGGCCCGCGGCAGCAGGCGGAGTATTTCAACGAGCTGCAGAGAATCGCGCTGACCCAGACGCGACTGAAGATCCCGCTGCTCCAGGACGAAGAAGGCACGCACGGAGGAATGTTTTCGGGGGCCACGGTCTTCCCGGAGGGCCTGGCCGTGGGCAGTTCCTTCGATATGGACTTGGTGCGAGATATCTACGCGGCGGCGGCCGCCGAGTCGCGCGCCGTCGGAATTCACATGCTGTCCACGCTGGTGATGGAAGTGCTAAGGGATCCGCGAATGGGCCGGAATGAGGAGGCGTACACGGAAGATCCCTACCTCTACGAGCGGATCGGCGAGACTATCGTGCGGGCAACGCAGGGGAACGACATCTCCGCCCCGGACAAGGTGATCGCAGTACTCACGGATTTCCCCACGCAAAGCGAGCCGGCGAGCGGGCTGGAGCGGGGCGCGGTGGAGGTTTCGGAGCGCTCCTTGCGGGAAAACTACCTGCCTCCATGGATTGGGGCGATCACCAAAGCCGGCGGCTTGGGCGTGATGGCGGGCTACCCGGAGATCGAGGATGTGCCCGCCCACGCTTCGGTCAAGTGGACAAACGATATTCTGCGCCGGGAGATCGGCTTCCGGGGGGTGGTGGAGAGTGAAGGCGGCGGTTTCGGGACACTGCAGTACGAGCACATCGTGGCCACGCAGAAAGAGGCAGGGCTGCTTGCCCTGCGGGCGGGCGTGGACTTGGATATCACGTACGAGCCTGCCTACATGGGACCTCTGGTGGAGAGCTTGCAGGAGGGCCGCGTGCCCATGGCGCTGGTGGATCGCGCTCTGCGCAGGGTCCTGGAGCTGAAATTCCGCCTGGGCCTGTTCGAGCATCCCTACGTGGATGCAAACCACGCCGTTCAGGTGATGCATTCGCAGGCGAATCAAGACCTGGCGCTTCGCGCCGGCCGCGAGGGTATCGTGCTGCTGAAGAACGATCGCAGCGTGCTCCCGCTGAAAAAGGACCTGAAATCGATTGCGCTGATCGGACCCAACGCGGATGATGCGCGCAACCAACTGGGCGACTATTCACCGCGGATGGTGCTCCAGCACGTCACCACTGTGCTGGACGGGATCAAGGCGGCGGTCTCGCCCCAGACAAAGGTCACGGCGGTGCGCGGCTGCGAGGTAACCGGCGACGACAAGAGCGGATTCGCCGCGGCCGTTCAGGCGGCCAAGGCGGCTGATGTGGCTGTGGTAGTGGTGGGCGAGAGGCAGCATGACCAGCCGACCGATGGGGAAGCTCACGACGTGGCTAGCCTTGATCTTTCCGGTGTGCAGGAAGACCTGATCCAGGCGGTGTTTGCGACCGGAACACCGACGGTGGTGGTGCTGATCAATGGTCGGCCGCTATCGACGCGCTGGACCGCCGCGCATGTGCCGGCTCTGGTGGAGGCGTGGGAGCCAGGCGAGCGGGGTGGCGAAGCCGTGGCCGACGTACTGTTCGGCAATTACAACCCGAGCGGAAGACTGGCTATTTCGGTGCCGAGACATTCCGGGCAGTTGCCGGTGTACTACAATTACAAGCCCTCCAAAGCGTACTGGATGCAACGGGGATATGCCGATATGCCGGCCTCTCCGCTTTACCCGTTCGGTTACGGGCTGAGCTACGCTTCCTTCGAGTACAGCAATCTGCGCGTGGAGCCGGCGGAAATCCACGCGGGCGGCGAAGCGCAGGTGACCCTGGACGTGAAGAACACAGGGACGCGTACTGGAATCGAGACCGTGCAGCTCTATGTTCACGAGCAGTATGCACCGGTCTCGACTCCAGTTAAGCAGCTTCGCGGGTTTGAGCGGGTGGCGCTTCAGCCGGGGCAGACTAAGACGGTAACCCTCAAACTTACTCCCGAAGATCTCCAGTTGCTTGACGTCGACATGCACTGGCGCGTGGTGCCGGGGGATTTCGAGATTATGGCCGGCAAGTCTTCGGCGGACATCCTGCTCCAAGGAATGCTGAAGGTGGTGCCGTAAGTAGCCGAACCGTCTCGTCGTTCTCAGAAGTGATATTTGAGCGCGAACTGAATGTTGCGCGCACCTTGCGCCCCCGTGATCTGGCCGAACGTGCCGGTTCCGATGTTCCCCTTGCTCACGATTGTGCGAACGGCAGCCCGGCTTTCGCTGGCGGGCGCGGTTCTCGTTTGGAATCCGCTCCGCGTGGCCGGCCAACAGGTGACCGCCGCAATCACGGGAAGAGTCACGGACCCGTCGGGCGCGTCTGTACCCAAATGATGTCTTTACCGGAATTCCATGTCAATAGCCCTCTCTGCAAGAACAGCGGCAAGGGGATCGAGGCGGCACGGGCGTCTGGGACAATCCCACGGCAGCCACACCTGCGCGGCACGCAAGGTATTCATCGGCGATACGATCAAATTGGATGGCTGGCCCCAAATTGAAGCTCAATGAGCACCAGTTCGCGCTGATCGGTAAGGCGCTTGCGGATCCGAAACGGTTTGAAATGCTGAAAAGGATTGCGGCGTCGAAACAAGCACCCACTTGTTCGTGTGTGTGCGACTGGCTACATCTTTCCCCTGCCACGGTATCCCACCATTTGAAAGAACTGGAAGCCGCTGGATTGGTCAGTGTCGAGCGAGAGGGCAAATTTGCCCGTATCAGCCTACGGCGTGACGTACTCGATGCGTATGTGAACCGGCTGTCGAGTCTCTGAAGCGCGGCTCGGGTTGGTCCCGCATTTTCGATGGGTCCCTGGAAGGCTGAATCCTTCCCGGATTTTTCGGCATCAATTTGATTGTTATCGAAATGAGCGAGATCGAGAGATCGTCGCCGGAGAGGGATCCATGAAAAAATTGAACGGCAGAGTGGCGGTGGTAACAGGCGCATCAAAAGGGATTGGCGCGGCCATCGCCAAGCGGCTTGCCGCTGACGGCGCCCAGGTAGTGGTGAACTATGCTACCAGCCGGGAGGGCGCCGATAAGGTAGTGAAAGAGATCAGGGACGCGGGCGGCGACGCGATCGCGGTGGGCGCGAGCGTTCCAAATGAGTCGGATATACGAACGCTTTTTGCCGAAACGCAAAAGAAGTATGGCAAGGTGGACATATTGGTGAATAATGCCGGGGTGTATGGCTTCAGCCCGCTGGATGCTGTGACCGCAGAGGAATACAGGCGGCAATATGACACCAATGTCCTGGGCCTGTTGCTCACCACAAAAGCAGCTCTTCCATACTTCCCGAGCGAGGGTGGCAGCGTCATTAACATCAGCTCGGTAGTGAGCGCCCTGGCTCCGCCTGCGGCATCGGTGTACGCATCCACGAAGGGCGCCGTAGATACAATCACCAAGGCGTTGGCCAAAGAACTCGCTGTTCGCAAGATTCGGGTGAATGCTGTCAATCCTGGGCTGGTGATCACGGAAGGCGTTCAGGCGGCGGGGATCGCGGGAAGCGAATTTGAAAAAGGCGCGATCGCCAACACACCCTTGGGTCGCGCGGGGCAACCGGACGATATCGCGCCTCCTGTTTCGTTTCTGGCTTCAGACGATGCACGCTGGATCACCGGTGAGACGATCTTCGTGTCCGGGGGAGCCGCCATTTGACTCGAATCCGGGAGTGCCACCGAACCCCGTTCCCGAAGCAATAGCCGCCGTTCGGTCGTTGTGGCAGGGCGGCGCCCCGGCTCGCAGCCGGTTCGTGCATTCTTCCAGCGGATGTTGATCGGCCTGGTATACTTCGCCGGAGGCATTGCCGTCCTGACCGGCTTGTAAGATCACGAAGAGTCTGCTAATTTGCCTCCAGGGGACAAGTCGGATGACTGTCGAAATCAAACGCTGCTTCTTTTGAGCAGACATCAAAGCCGAGGCCGTGAGCCTCAAGAACAATCTGGAGCGCGAGTTGGGTGTGCCGGTTCGCCTGCGCGCCGGCGCCCCGGGTTCACTTAGGGTTCTGGTCGATGGCGACCAGATTTATTCGAAGAAGGAGGCCGGGGGCGCGCCCAACGTGGCGGAAATCGTCAGGTCCGTCCGCGAGAAGGGAAAATGACAGGCGTCACCGCCGGCTGGCGGGGCCATCCGGCGGCGAGTGCCCTCTTGTGGTAGGGTGAGGGCAATGACTGACGCCGACCGCCGCCAGCTTGACGAGCAGGGCTATCTCATTCTTCCCGGGATGATGACGCCCGCGCTGCTCGAGGCACTCCGCCGGCGGATGGATGGGCTGTTGGCGGAAGAAGGGGAGCGCGCCGGTGCCGAGTTCAAGAACGAGCCTGGCGCGCGGCGCCTGGCGAACCTGGTCAACAAGGGTGAGATCTTTCAGCGGATTATGCTCATGCCTGAAGTGCTGGAGGCTGTGGCCTGCGTGCTCGGCCCCAAGTTCAAGCTCAGCAGCCTCAACGCCCGCTCCGCCGATCCGCACGGCGAATCCGCGCAACCGCTGCACGCCGACAGCGGCGCCATCGCCGACGAGCAGGGGTACTGGGTCTGCAACTCGGTCTGGATGCTGGATGATTTCACGCCTGAAAACGGCGCCACCCGCATG
This sequence comes from Bryobacteraceae bacterium, assembly GCA_035508655.1. Lineage (GTDB taxonomy): Bacteria > Acidobacteriota > Terriglobia > Bryobacterales > Bryobacteraceae > DATGMB01. The sequence goes on along the minus strand of DATJMP010000020.1, from coordinate 2,214 downwards.
GTCCCCGGCTCGCATCGCTGGCGCCGCCTGCCGCCGCCGGAGATGTACGGCGCGCATCCCGCAGAACAGTTGGTGACCGGCCCGGCGGGCGCCGTAGCGATCATGAACGCCCACATGTGGCATGGAGGCACCGCCAATCGGACCAGCCAGCCGCGCCGCGCGCTGCACGTCTACTATACCCGCTGGGACAAGCCGCAGCAGCAATGGCAAAAGAAATGGCTCAGTCCAGAAGTACAAAGGCGCCTGCCGCCGGAAGCCCGCCGCATCCTCGCGCTGGACGATCCTTTGAATGATGCGCTCTGCGCCACCGGCAGTGGCGTCAGCGGCTTCATGAAGTAAGCCGCCGCGAGAGGCTTGGCCTTCCTTATCCTTACCGGTCCGCATCCGGCGAACTTCCCAGCACGGAATCCCATCCGCCTGGCGGAGCCGAAAGGTTACCATTGGAGGACGTGAAAATCCTCGCTCTTTGCGCGCTGAACGGCCTTCTCTTCGCAGGTATGTGTGTGGCGGAGCAGCCGCCAATGCGCCCGGCATTGGCCGTGGTGCTCGTCATTGACGGCCTGCGTCCGGACTCGATTTCGCCGGACGTCATGCCAAATCTCGACCGCATCAAACGCAATGGCGTATGGTTCAGGAACTCGCACTCCGTGTTTCCCACCGTGACCCGCGTTAATGCCGCCAGCATCTCCACCGGCACGCTTCCGTTTCAGCACGGAATCGTCAGCAACGCGCTGTATATCCCCGATATTTCGAAGGCGCTGCTGAATGACGGCGACTACCAGACTTTGGTCACCCTGGGAAGGCACAATGGCGGACGGGTCGTGGGGCCGAAAACGATCGCCGAGTATTTTCAGGAAGCCGGCATTCGATACGTCGCGGTAAGCTCGGGCTCCACCGGCAGCGCGTTTCTGCTGAATCCCATGGCGCCCGCCGGGATCGGGGCGCTCTTCAACGCCGGTTTGGAAGACGGCCGCCAGGTGGCATTCCCGGAAGCCCAGAGCCGCGCGATTCTGTCGCGCTTCGGTCCGGTAAAGGCCGATAGCGCGAATCCCCCAGTGGCGTGGACGGAGCGTGTCCTGCGTGAATACATTTTCGATGCGCTGCATCCACAGGTGCTGGTGGACTGGATGGGACAGCCGGATGAAGCCCAGCATGCGCATGGGGTGGGATCGCCCGAGGCGTTGGCCGCGCTGCGTCTGATCGATCGGCAGATCGGCTTGCTGCTCGAGCGGCTCCGTGAAATGGGACTCGAAGCGAAGACGGACCTCATCGTGACCTGCGATCACGGCTTCGATTACGAGCCGCCAATGGATACGCTGGCTCCCCTCCGAGACGCGGGACTTCGCGCGGATGACGTCGTAGTAGACAACGAGGGCGGCACGTCCCTGCTCTACGTCCGCGATCGTGCCGCGGAGAAGATCAAACGGGTGGTGACCCGGTTGCAGGCAAGCGAATCGACGAATGCCATCTTCGTGGCCGCGAAAGCTCCAACCGGCGGCCAGATCCAGTGTTCCTCCGGCGCGGTCAAGGGCTTCCTTCCCGGGACGCTGGCGCTCGATTTCATTTACCAGTGCCTCCCCTCTCACGGACCCGACATTATCGTGACGTATCGATGGGAGGACAAAGCGAATCCGTTTGGAGTGCCCGGCACGCAATGGGTTCCTGGCGCTCTCGCTGCGGGGCAGACGACCGCACATAGCGGTCACGGCGCCTTGAACCCCTACACCACTCACTCCACGCTGATGGCATCAGGACCGGATTTTGAGCAGCACACAACCGTCGATCTGCCTGCCGGCAATCAGGACATCGCGCCAACCCTGCTGGCTCTTGAAGGCTTGCCGGTACCGGCTTCGATGGACGGTCGCGTCCTCGCTGAAGCGCTGAAAGGCCACGCGGGCGTACGGCAGGCGCACGCGGTGGCGAAGCGGGTCGAGGCGCGGACCGGCACTTACTGTGCCGAGATAGAAGTATCCGAGTTAGGACGTCGCCGCTATCTGGACCAGGCCCGCCGCTGCTCGACCCGGTAGATGTAGATAAGGGTAATCGCCTGCACGCGTGTGTCAATTTGGACGCCGCCCGGTATCCGGCTATTTCGGGGAATCTGTCCGTCCGGGCTACGTCAACCTGAACGAGGGCAAACTACTGGCGGGAGAAGACCTGCACGGTGTGAATCTTCGCCGCGCCCGGCGGGGCCGAATCCGATTCGCACACGAG
>DATJMP010000019.1:0-4033 GCA_035508655.1 Bryobacteraceae bacterium | reverse complement strand
CTTCGCGCCGCACGCGGCCGCCGCGGCGCCCTCACCTTCCACCGCAATGAGCTCCGCGCCGTCATGGACGACGGCCACATCAAAGACGTTGCCACCCGCCATAGCAACCGCGCCGCGGACCTCATCGAAGATTTCATGATTGCCGCCAACGAGGTTATGGCCGTCTCTCTGCGTTCCGCCGGGGTCTCCTCCATCCGCCGCGTCGTAAAGGAACCGGAACGCTGGGCCCGCATCGTCGAGCTCGCCGAGGGCTACAACGAAAAACTTCCCCCCGAGCCCGATTCCGGCGCCCTCAACCGTTTCCTCCTGCACCGCCGCCAGTCCGACCCCGTCCATTACCCCGATGTCTCTCTCGCCGTCCTCAAGCTCATGGGTCCCGGCGAATACGTCGTGATGACGCCCAACAGCGAGGCGGAAGGCCACTTCGGGCTCGCCGCGCACGACTACACCCATTCCACTGCTCCCAACCGCCGCTTCGCCGACATGGTCACCCAGCGCCTCATCAAAACCCTCATCGGCCCCCAACCGCACTCCGCGCCCTACACCGACTCCGAACTCGGCCAGGTCGCCGCCCGCTGTACGCAAATGGAAGACGCCGCCCGCAAGGTCGAACGCGACATGGTCAAGCGCATTGCCGCCGTCGCGCTCGCCCCCCGCATTGGCCAGACCTTCCCCGCCGTCGTTACCGGCGTCACGGAAAAAGGCGTCTTTGTGCGCATCATGGACCCCGCCGTGGAAGGCCGCCTGATGCACGGCGAGCACGGGCTCGACGTCGGCGACCGCCTCCGCGTCCGCCTGCTCTCCACCGACCCCATTCGCGGCTTCATCGATTTCGGGAGGATCAATGGACGATAAAATCTCTCTTCTGCGCCACACCCTGGCGACTCTCGCTTACCGCGCCCACAAAGCCCTCCATGGCGCGCCACCGGAGTTCGCCGCCTTCCGCGCTGCTCCGATGAGCGGAGCCGCACACCCTGCCGAAGGCCGCACGGCCGGCGAAATTCTCGCCCACATGGGAGACCTGTTCGATTGGGCCCTGTCCATCGCGAACGGCCGCGAAGTCTGGCACGAATGCCCCGCCCTTTCGTGGGATGAAGGTTGCGCCCGTTTCTTCGCAGCCCTGGCGGCCCTCGACGCGCGCCTCGCGTCCGCCGACCCGCTCGCGGTCACGCCGGAGAAGCTTTTCCAGGGCCCCATTGCCGACGCGCTCACCCACACCGGCCAGATCGCCATGCTCCGCCGCCTTGCCGGGTGGCCCTTCCGCGGTGAAAACTACTTCGTCGCCGAAATCACCGCCGGCCGTGTCGGCCCGGATCAGCCCGCTCCGCGCAGAGAATTCGACTAACCGCTCCGACCCATCGTCTCTGTGCCGAAACCGTATGCCATAAGCTCACGGCTCGTCGACCCCTCATCCTCTTCCCAACCCACCTCCTCTCATATACAATTCCTTCATCCCAAAAGGAGGGATTTCCCCATGAAACGTAACGGATGGGTAATCGCCTGCGCCAGCCTGCTTGCACTAGCGGGTTGTTCGAGCGCGCCACCCGACACCCACGATGCCGATGTCAAAGCCATTCAGGCCACTGAATCCGCCTGGGCGAAAGACGCAAGCACCAAAGACCTGGAGAAATTCGTAGCTTACTATGCCGATGAGGCCTCGGTTCTGCTTCCCAACGCGCCGATCTTCAGCGGCAAAGACGCCATTCGCGGCGGACTCAAGCCCGTACTTTCCGATCCGAACTTTGCTGTCAACTGGTCGTCGGTGAAGACGGACGTGGCCAAAAGCGGCGAACTCGGATATTCCCAGGGAACCTACACAATGACCTCCTCGGACCCCAAAACCAAGGCCGCGATGACCGAAAAAGGCAAGTACCTCACCGTCTATCGCAAGCAGCCCGACGGCAACTGGAGGGCTGTCGAAGATACCTTCATGGCGGACGCCCCCGCCGTCCCGGCAGCCAAATAGTTGTCGCACGCTAGGGGCCGGGCCACTTTTCCGCGTGAAGCCGGATGCCCGGCCTGCTCCCAAATCAGACTTCCTTCCGGAAAGCCACCAGCGATTTCGTCACGCCGCACACCCGTTCCCGGATCACCCGCGCCTGCGGAAACATCTCCCGCAACTCCCCCGCCCCCAGCAGCCGCACATCACGCAAATAATGCTCGACGTAAAATCGCCGCCGGTCCTCGCTCACGCGCGCCAGCGTCTGCCATACCGTCCACCGCAGCACCATCGCCCGCTGCCACGTCTTTGGCAGCCAATGCACGAACGGCGTCAGCAAGTGCTGCTCCACCGGAAACCACCGGTTCGGCGTTTCCACCCACCATGCCCGCCCTACCCGCATCACCTCGCGCGCAAAACGCCGCTGGCTTTCCGCGTCGCCCACGTGCTCGATCACGGAATTGCTGAACACCACGTCGAAGCTCTGGTCCCGAAACGGAAGCGTGCGCCCGTCGCCCGCCACCCACTCCGCTGCGCTCGCCAGTTCCTCGCCCGCCCGCGGCGTGTTCAGCAGCACCAGCCGCGGCCGCACCGCCAGCAGTTCCCAGCAGTCCGGCGTGCCGCCGATGTCGAGCACGCGCGTGTCCTTCGTGATGCGGAATTCCTGCGCGAACCGTTCCATTCTTCGGCGGCGGAATCGCCGTTGCAGCCGGGCGAGGTACCGGTGCAACGCTATTCCACTCCGAACTTGATGGCGCGCGTCGACCGCTCCCGGCCCGTCGCCCGCGTCAACGGCCCGTACAGCTCAGGCCGCCGCGCCGCCATCCACATCCGCCCCGTGCTTTCCTCCAGCAGCGAAGCATCCAGCTCGGCCGCCACCAGGTCGTCCGCCGCCTTCCAGGTCTCCGCCAGAATACGGCCGTAGGGGTCGAGGATCATCGCGTTCCCGGTGCGGATCTCGTCGTCGTCCACGCCCACGCCGTTGCTGAAAATCACGAACAGCCCGTTGTCGTGCGCCCGGCTCGGCAGCCATCGCATCAGCCATCCCCGCCCTTTGTCGCCTCGCAACTCCGCTTCGATCGCTGCCGGATCCTCCTGGCGCCGGTCCCACACCTCGCGCTCGATGGCCCCCATCAGGTGCGGATTGCGCGTGCGGCAGCCGCCCGTCTGGTGTGGCGCGATCAGCACGTCCGCCCCCGCCAGGGCCGTCGCGCGCACGTTCTCAATCAGGTTGCAGTCGTAGCAGATCAGCACACCCGCCCGCCACCCCTGCGGCAGCTCGAACGTGGTGTATTCGCTTCCGCAACTCAGGTATTCGCTCACGAAGGCGTGCAGCTTCCGGTGCCGGTGAACTGTCCCGTCCGCCAGCGCCACCACGTAGGTGTTGTAGAGCTTGCCATCCTCACCGCGTTCGATCAGGCCGGCTCCGATGGCCATCCCGAATTCCAGGGCCATCGCGACTAAGGCGCGCGAAGACTCTCCGTCCGGCAACGCTTCCGCCAGCCCGCAAAGCTCCTCGCGCGAAAGATGGCGCAGGAACCAATAACCCGTGATCGAGCATTCCGGCGTGACCAGCAGTTCCACATCATGCCCCGCCGCCTCCTTCGCCCAACTCCGGATCTTGGCCAGGTTGGCCCGCTTGTCTCGCGGTACGCTTTCAAACTGCGCGGCTGCGGCCACCAGGTTTCGCATGCGGATCAGCTTGATGATCGCACGATCCACCGCCGCCGCGCGAACCAGTCGCAGCCGCATAGAATCCCGCAGCGGCCTGTGTTAGACTGACCGCCAACTATGCGCTGTCTCCGTCGCGCCCTCGGGGTGTTTTTCCTGTCTGCCGCTATTTTGACAGCACAATCGCCAACCCGCGATTGGAATGCCCTCAAATCCGTTTCAGCGGGAACCGAAATCCGCGTCGCTCTGCCGGAATCCGAAACCGTTCGCGGCCGGATGGAGAGCGTCACCGAAACGGCGCTTGTTCTCAGAACGGGCGGCCGCTCGGAATCCATCGAGCGCAGCCGCGTCACCCGCGTTTTGATCCAGACGAAGGCTCGCCGCCGGCGGAACATGCTCATTGGAATGGGCATCGGCGCTGCC
>DATJMP010000018.1:0-12284 GCA_035508655.1 Bryobacteraceae bacterium | reverse complement strand
GGGCTGCTGAAGAACCGCTTCGTGGCCCTGATGGTCCTGGCGATTTTCCTGTACGTCGGGGCGGAAGTTTCGGTGAGCGCCAATATCCCGCTTTACCTGAAGGAGCGATTCGCGGTGGATATTGAAAAGCTCGGCCTGCTCGGCACGGGGCTGTTCTTCGCCGCGCTCACGGTCGGCCGGTTTTCGGGCGGCGTGCTGCTGCGCTGGATGCGCCCGGGCGTGTTCCTACGAGTCACCACCGTGGTTTCGCTGGTGGGTCTGGGCGGGCTATTCGTTCCGGCGAAACCGGTGGCCGTGGCCGCGTTTCTGCTGGTGGGCCTGGGGTTTGCGAACATTTTCCCGCTGGTGTTTTCGATCGCCGTCGACCGCATGCCCGAACACGCCAACCCTCTCTCCGGCCTCCTGGTCACGGCGATCGTCGGAGCGGCCATCCTGCCGCCGGTGATGGGCTTCCTCTCCGACGCCAGCGGCTCGGTGCGGACAGGCTTTCTGGTTCCGGTGGCGGCCCTGGTGTATATCGCATGGGTCGGATTCTCGCTCGTGGCTGCGTTGGAGCGGGGCTCAGATGAGGCCGGGGCATGACCTCCATTTACGAAGATTCGAGCATTGTCCTGACGTTGGATGCTGGTCGGACCGGCCTGAAATTTTCTGCCATTCGCGGTGGACGCCTCCTTGCGGGTCCGACCAGCAGGCCCACGGAAGCGGACGACCCGGCACGCTGCCTGGCCAACATTCTGGCCGGCTTAGCCGATTTGAAGAAGTTGCTGCCGGAGGCGCCGGCGGCCATCAGCTTTGCGTTTCCGGGCCCGGCCGATTATCCGGCGGGCATCATAGCCGGACTAGAGAATTTCGAGGCTTTTCGCGAACCGGTGCCACTCGGCCCGATCCTGGAAGAGCGGTTCGGCATTCCGGTTTTTATCAACAACGATGGCGACTTGTTTGTGTATGGAGAAGCGATCGCCGGCTTTCTGCCCTATGTGAATTCGCTGCTGGAACAGGCCGGCAACCCCAAGCGGTACCGCAATCTGTTCGGCCTCACGCTCGGCACCGGTCTGGGCGGGGGATTCGTGCACGATGGCGAACTGTTCATCGGCGATAACTCGGCCGGGGCGGAGGCGTGGCTTCTGCGGAACAAGCTGGATCCCTCGGTTCATGCCGAGGAAGGCGCATCCATTCGCGGCATCAGGCGCTGCTATGCAGGGGCGTGTGGCATTCCCGACGGGCAGGCGCCCGATCCGCGGGAGATTGCAGCCATTGCCGAAGGCCGGAAGGATGGAAACCGCGCCGCGGCCCTGGAGGCGTTCCGGCGAATGGGCGAGGTGGCAGGGGATGCGCTGGCGCAGGCGCTGACGCTGCTGGATGGCTTGGCGGTAATCGGCGGCGGCATTGCCGGCGCGCATCCGCTATTTCTGCCTCACCTGGTTCGCGCAATGAATGCGCCGTACGAGGGCTACGATCCCCCCATCCGCCGCCTGGCGCCGTTGGCGTTCGATTTCGAGGATCCGGCCGGACGCGAGTGTTTTCTGCACACGGAAGCGAGGGCGCTGGAGGTGCCGGGCTCGGGGCGCGCGCTGCGGTACGATCCCGTTCGCCGGACGGCAGTGGGAATCACGCGGCTCGGAACGAGCGAGGCTGTGGCTGTGGGCGCGTATGCATTTGCTTTGCGTCGGCTCGGCGCGCATTGACGCGCCCGGTTCACGTGCCTAGAATAGTACTCCGAAATCGACATCCGGTTATATGCGAAAGAGAGGCTTCGAAATGACGCTTACCCACAAGATTGCCCGTGTCCTGCTGACGGCGGGACTGGCGGCCGCCGCGGCACAAACAGGCCTGGCGCAGCTTTCGGCGCCGGCCACCTGGGCCGCACACGCCGAGAACGAATACCAGACCTATCCCAACATCACGTATCTGACGGCCAATAACTATGAAGCCAAACTCGACGTCTACCGGCGCCGCGGCGCCGGCGGTCCGCAGCCCACGCTGATCTGGATCCACGGTGGCGGCTGGGTGGGCGGGACGAAGGAAGCCGCGATGATGTCGCTGATGCCGTGGTTCGAAATGGGCTGGAACGTGGTGAACGTGGAATACCGGCTGGCCCGGGTTTCGCTGGCGCCGGCAGCGGTGGAAGACTGCCTGTGCGCGCTGCGCTGGGTGGCGACCCAGGCGAAGACGTACGATTTCGACACCAGCCGCCTGGTGGTGAGCGGCGATTCGGCCGGCGGGCACCTGGCGCTGACCACCGGCATGATCCCGGAAAGTGCCGGGCTAGACCACGAGTGCCCGGGCGTGGCGCTGCCGAAAGTGGCAGCCATCGTGAACTGGTACGGCATCACGGACGTGAACGATCTGCTGGACGGGCCGAACCGGAAAACGTACGCGGTGGCGTGGCTGGGCAGCCTGCCGAACCGCGAGGAGGTCGCCAAGCGCGTCTCGCCGCTTACTTACGTCCGCAGCGGCCTGCCGCCGATTCTGACGATCCAGGGCGATTCCGATCCGACCGTGCCGTACAGCCATGGCGTGCGGCTCCACGAGGCGCTGAGCAAGGCCGATGTTCCGAACCAGTTGCTGACCATTCCCGGAGGCAAGCACGGCGGCTTCACGCCGGAAGAACGGACCAAGATCTACTCGACCATCCGCGAGTTCCTGGCGTCCAACGGGATCATGCCGAAGTGAGCAACTAGACGTGCCGAGTCTGCTGGAGCAGGTGGTGGAAGAGTTCCAAGGCGACGGTCTCGCCGAGCGCGAAGCGACCGTTCGCGGGTTGTTTGCAAGCTGAGAGGCCTATCGGCCTGCGACCGGCTTGTGTTCCAGAGCGCGGATCGCCTGACGGAAGCGATCGGGCACAGGCACGGCCTGGTTGCGGGCATAATCGAGCAGCACCAGGGTGGATTCCACCTCGGCAGCGACCATATCGAGGCCTTTGCTTACCACTTTGTGTTGCATCTGAAAACTGCTGTTGCCAATGCGCGTCACGCGCGTTCCGACGTACACCGTATCCGGGAAGGTCAGCGGCCGCTTGTAGTCGCAGGTAACGCTGGCCAGAATCGGCCCGATGCCTTCGGGCGGCAACGACGGCCACAGGCCGATACGCATCAGGTATTCGACGCGCGCCGTCTCGCACCAGCGAAGGTACACCAGGTTATTGACGTGCCCGAAGGCATCGTGGTCGCCCCAAACCAGGGGAAGCGTAATCACCAACGGAAAATCGGTCAGCGCCTCGTGGCGAGCGGCGTGCTCCGATCCTTCTTCAGCCAGGGTCTTGTCGCATGTTACTGGAACTGCCGTCTCTTCTTTCTCCGTTCTGGGGATCATCCAGCACCTCGGGTAACCAGGATCGAGACTTCTTTCGGATTTCGCGGTCCGTTTCAGTATACACAGAGAGGCGCTCGCCCCGTCTTCCGTCGGTTATACTCACGGCAAGTATTTCCATGGCACAGATCGTGACCTTCGGCGAGTTGCTGGTCGAGTTTGTCGCCGCGCAAGTTGACCAGAGATTGGATGCGCCCGGCATCTTCGAAGGGCCGTTTCCCAGCGGGGCGCCGGCGATCTTTGCCGACCAGGCTGCCCGCCAGGGAGTATCGGTGGAGATGGCGGGCTGCGTGGGCGAAGATGCCTTCGGCGACGCGGTAATTCGCCGCCTATTGGCGGACGGAGTATCGGTCGGAAACATCGCCAGGCGCCGGGACCGGCCCACCGGCACCGCCTTCGTGGCATACCGCGCCGGCGGCGAGCGCGGGTTTGTTTTCAATATTGCGCAGAGCGCCGCGGGACTGCTCGACGAACGCGCGATTCATCCGGCGTTGTTCGAAGGCTGCCGCTTCCTGCACGTTATGGGCTCTTCGCTCTACAATCCGGGCGCCATCCTCGCGGCCCGCGCAGCCGTTGCCGAGGCGCGGCGGCACGCGGCCGGGATCAGCTTCGATCCGAACATCCGGCCTGAGCTCATCCGATCGCCCGAAGCGCAATCCGCTCTGCGGGAAATGCTGGACCGCTGTGACGTCTTTCTTCCCAGCGAATCTGACCTCCCCTTCTTCTACCCCGGCCTTTCACCCAGGGAGGCGATCGAGCGCCTGCTCGGACGGCCCTCCCATCAAGCGGTGGTGCTGAAACGTGCCGCGCGAGGGAGTTGGTACGTGGACCGGCAGCGGAGGATCGAAGCGCCTGCCTTCGCCGTGGAAGAAATCGACCCCACCGGCGCCGGCGATTGCTTTTGCGGTACTTTTCTGGCTTGCCGGGTGCTCGGAATGACGGCGGAACAGGCCTTGATCCGCGCCAATGCCGCCGGCGCGCTCGCCGTGCTGCGGCGCGGGCCGATGGAGGGAACGAGCTCCCGTCAGGAATTGGACGATTTCCTCGCGAGCCGATCCACCGGCGCTTCCGCCGGTTTTCGGTAGAACAACAATCTACAAAAGGTTTTAACCTCTGTTAGTCTTGTTATGACAGCCGGGGCTCTTGGCACTCCGGCCAGAACGGGAGGAAGCATGAATTCAGAGTCTTCGCGCCGCAACTTTCTGGCGGCGGGTTTGGGGCTGCCGGCCGCCGCACTGGCCAGCTCCGCGACTACGGCATCACCCGCACCGGCTCAGGCCGAGGCGCCGCCCGCAAAACCGAAGCTCACATGGCGGACACTAGGCAAGACGGGCCTCAAGGTGACCTCCGTCTCCTTCGGGTGCATGACCACCTCGGATCCCACCGTCATCCAACACGCCGCCGATATCGGCATCGTCCACTTCGATACCGCCCGTGCCTATCAGAACGGGAACAACGAGCGCATGGTGGGCGTCGCGCTGAAGGGCCGCCGCCAGCAGGTGATCCTCTCCAGCAAGACTCTGGGGCCGACTAAACAGGAGGCGCTGGCGGATCTCGATACCAGCCTGCGCGAGCTGGGCACGGACTACCTCGATATCTGGTACCTGCACGCCAAGCTGAATCCCGAAGAAGTGAAGGACGATCTGCTGGAGGCGCAGCGCGTAGCCAAGCAGCAGGGGAAGATCCGGTTCGCCGGCGTGAGCACGCATTTCAACATGGACCGCATGCTGCCTTACCTGGTGAAGCTGGGACAGACAGACGTGGTGCTCACCACCTACAATTTCGCGATGCAATCGGTGGAGGAGGCCTCCAATGCCAATCCCAGCGCGCCGAAATCGGACATGACGGCTGCCATTCGCCAGGCACGGGAGGCGGGAATGGGCATCGTGACCATGAAGGCGCTGGCCGGAGGTGTGAAGCGCGTGGCTGTGGGCGACCGGCTTTACGGCGCGGACCAGCGCGAGCTCACCCGGCGGCTATCGCAACCCGGCGTGCCGGCGGCGGCCATTCGCTGGGTACTGCGCAACGAATCGGTGGACACGGCCATCGTGTGCATGGCGGATCACGATCAGCTCCAGGAGAACATTACGGCCATGGCCGAGCCGTTTTCGCGGCAGGATGAGCGACTTCTGTCGGAACATCTCGCCTCCATCGGTTCTACGTATTGCCGCATGTGCGGATCCTGCAACGGCGTCTGCGATAAGGGCGTCCCGGTACCGGAAGTGCTGCGCTATCTCACCTACGCCGAAGGCTACGGGCAATTCCCCATGGCGCGGGAGAAATTCCTTGGGCTGCCCGAGCCCGTAAGGGCCATCCGCTGCACAGACTGCGCCTCCTGCTCCATCCACTGCCCGAACGGCGTCGCGGTTCGCGAACGGGTTGCCCTGGCGCAGGAACTGTTCGCTTAAGATTAGACCGCCAGCTCGAGGCGGTGCCTCGCTCCACCGCCGGCAGCGGCGAGGGGCAATCCGGCGGCCACGGCGGGTCGCACCCGCACCTGGTGCACGAATTCGTCGCCAGCATCGTGGAAAAGCGGGCCCCCTTTCCAGACGTGTATCAATCCGTGAACTGGACGTGCGCCGGCATCTGCGCGCATGAATCGGCGATGCAAGGCGGGCGGCGCGTGGCGCTGCCCGATTTCCGCGGGGGGCCGGAGTCGGCGAACGGTTAGCGCAGAACTGCGCGCGTGCGCGCGCGGCTCCGATCGGCGAGACTACTCCACCTCCATGGTGAGAAAGATCAGGCGGCTGTCGCGCTCCACCTGCAGCACCAGCGGGTCGGTATCTTTGAGGCCGTCCAGGGCCTTGCGCAGGGCGGCGATACTGGTAACGGGCACGCCGTTTACGGCGTAGATCACGTCTCCTAATTGCAAACTGTCACCGTCGTAGCGGGAGTCTCCGCCGCGTGCCGCCACCACGATACCGTACTGCTTGCGCAGGTCGGGCAGCATCTCCGCCACGCGGCGATCGATTTCGATGCCGAGGATTCCGAGCCGGTTGATCGTGTTCTTCTCGGGATCCACCATGTCGGCGAAGCGCTGCGGATCGTCCTGCTGCTCCGCCACTGCGACCGTGGCGGTCAGCTTGCCGCTGTCGCGCAAGAGTTGCAGCGTAACCTTCTGCCCCAATCCGTATCGGTAGAGTTGCATTTCCAGCTGGCGCGCGTTTTCCAGCCTTCGGCCGTTCAAGCTCAGGACAATGTCGCCGATTTGCAGGCCGGCTTTGTCGGCGGGACCGTCGGGTGTGACATCAGCCAGCACCACGCCCCAATCCTGTGGCAGCTTGAGGCCTGTGGCCAGTGCGGGAGTGATGGTCTGCGCGAAAACGCCGATTTCGCCGCGGTGCACGTGGCCCTCTTTGCGGAGCTGCTGATAGACATTGCGCACCAGGTTGCTCGGAATGGCGAATCCGAGGCCTTCGCTTCCGCCGCCCTGCGTCAGAATCAGGGTGTTGATTCCCATCACGCGGCCGTCGGTATCCACCAGCGGTCCGCCGCTGTTGCCGGGGTTGATGGGGGCGTCGGTCTGGATGTACATCATGGTGTCATCCGGCTTGAACTGGCGGGCCACGGAGCTCACGATCCCCATGCTCACCGAATTCTGTAAGCCGAGCGGACTGCCGAACGCCATTACGACCTGCCCCTGGCGGAGCGTGTTGGAATCGCCGAGTTCGAGGTGGCGCAGACCGGAGGCCTCGATTTTGAGAACGGCCAGGTCGGTTTCGCGGTCGATACCCACGATGCGGGCATCCAGCATCTTGCCGGCAGGCTGCATCAGCGGCCGGCCGCCGCCGCCCGGGTTTTCGGAAGCGAGTCGCACCCGGACTCTCCTGGCATTAGCGACGACGTGGTTATTGGTGACGATGTAGCCATCGGCGCTGAGGATGATACCGGAGCCGGTGGCTTTCTGCCGCGTGACGACGGCGGCGTTGTTGCCGTCCCCGCTCTCGTCGGACAACCGGTAGCCCGATGAAAAGACCTGCACGACCGCGGGGTGGACGTGGCGCGCCAGCGTTTCGAGCGAGGTACTGAACTGCTGCAGCGGATCCGGCGGCTTTGCCGCTGGCTGGGACGTTGGCGACGCCGGAGTGGCGGGCGCCGCGGATTGGGCCCCGGCGAGGGCCGAAAGGAAACACAAGAAACCGAGACACCTCATAAAGACCCTAGGTAATATTCTATCCGGCCCGTTGGGCGGCGGTTCACGCCGCCGGAGGGGTATAATGCCCGTTCCAGGACGCTCCTTCCCATGCTGATCGAAAACACGCGCGGCGGATATTCGTTTCTGAAAGGCATCGCTCCCTATTCTTCGGGGGCGGCGGCGGGCGTGGGGTTCGCCATCGAACGCGCCCGGCTGGCCGAGCCTGTGGCGGTCGCCGCCGGATTCGACCGCGTCATGTCGCACCTGCACGGCCTGCACCGTCCACCGCAGGCGCTGTGCGCCATCGAACTGCGCATTCCGGCGCCGTTCACCTTCGCTGGTTTCGACGGCTTCAACAGCGAATACGTGAAGCAGATCGAAAAATGGAAGCTGCTGGTGGGGGGATTGAATCCCGTGGCGCGCACCAACGTGGCGCCGGAAATCGATCCTCCGCGCGAGCCGGTGCTCTACGCGTTTTCTTATACCGTGCCGTCACGTGCGGCGGGGCGCAGCTTTGTGCTGGCCGGCACGGGCGAACTGCCGGAAGGTTCGCTCAATCCGGCCGAAGTGGTCCGCAGCGGCGATGTTTCCGCCGACGCGATGCGGGAGAAGGCGCGATTCGTGATCGGCGTGCTGGGCGGCCGAGTCCGCGGGCTCGGTGTGAGCTGGGGCGCGGTCACGGCGGTGGACGTTTATACTGTCCGCGATATTCCACCGGCATTTGTCACCCAGGAACTGCTGCGAGCCGGCTATCGGAATCACGGCCTGACCTGGCAGCACACGCGCCCGCCCATTTCGGGCATCGATTACGAAATGGACGCGCGCGGATGCAGCCGCGAAATCGTTCTCTGAACTATTGAGAGCGGACCCAAACCACGAGCAGGCGCTCCCGGAAGCCGGTGCCGTTGACCTTGGGGGTGAAGGCGTAGGGCGCCGTCGGACCCGAAACGGCGGGCAACAGCACCTGCACCTGGGCGACGCCGGTGATCGATCCGGGCAGGCTGCGAGTGGTAGATCTGACGGGCGCAAGGCTGGAATCCAACACCGCGACGGCGGGCGTGAGCTTGAGGGCAGCCGTGGCGATCGCACCGGTAGCCAGAGCCGGCGTCACCGGCCCGAGACCGTCCACGAAGAACGTCACCGTGGAGCCGCCCACAGCAGGATTGGAGCAATCGTTCACCGTTCCATCCTGATTGATCGCCAGGGCGGCCATGCCGAGGGCCACGGTCCCGCCGCACACGGTGTAACCGGGAAACGGGCTGAACAGGGCTGCAGAAGCGAGAAAGGCAGCCGGCTGGAGCGGCGCCACTCCCAGCGTGGCCGTTTCGGACAGCGGCAGCGAGATCTCCGTATCCACTACCTGCATCTGGACGCTGCTCTGGCCCGCGATTTCGTAGGGAACCTGTACGTTGATCTGATCGGCCGCAGCGTAGAGAATCGGTGCCGGGATGCCATCGAACGTGACGCCCAGGCTTGCGGACGAGGGTGCGACACCGTCGGAAGGAGCGAACGGCGCTGCCGGCGCGAGATCCGTGCCGAACAGCGCCAGCACCTGTCCCGGCGCCAACGTGCGGAGCTGCGCATAGTCCGCCGGATCGGCGAAGCACGCCAGGCGGCTGGCGGAAGAGAAATCGATCGAAGCCACCGTCCCGTTCGTGCCCGCTACCAACACCGTGCCGTCCGCGCGAAGTGCCAGGGGCCAGGAGGCCACATAAGCCGGAAAATCCGAGATGACGGGGCAGGAAAAATAGAGGCAATCGGGAGCGCCTTCCACCAGTTGCGCCGGTCCGGCGGTCGTGCCATCGGGTGACAAGCGGACCACGAATCCCAGCTCCTGGCCGGCGAGAGGGAGGCAGGCGGCCGGCGTAGCCGAAACCGCGGGCAGATCGCGCGAACCGGCCCGGCCGGACAAGACGATCTCACCGGTGGGAGTAACGGCCATGCCCGTGATCTCGTCGGAGAAGGTTCCGCCGAAATAGGTCGACCAGATGAGGGCCGTGCCGCCGGCACTTAGCTTGGTGACGTAGCCGGAAGCCGGAGGCGGACCAGAATACGTGCTTCCAGGAGGCGCCGGGAAGGGAGGGGCAGCCGCGGCATACGCGGGCTGGAACACGCCAGGCGTAACGGGGTAATCGTCCGAGTAGGTGGTGCCCGCGACGATTACATTGCCGGAGCTATCGACGGCCATGCCGCGCGCGATAGCCCCATACGTGCCGGTTACGTACGTGGCCCACAACGCGGTGCCCGCTGGGTTCAGCTTCGCAATGTACTGGTAGCGGCAGGATTCCGAGCCGCCCACACCTCCCGGGCCGGAGCCGAGGGTCAAACAAAAGCGCGCCGCGTGGGTGGGTTGAAAAGCGCCCGAAGGAAGCGCGGGCAGCGTAAGCACAGGGCCGGTGCTGCCGCCGAGGACGTTCGCCTGCGCGCTGCCCGCTAGGTAGATATTCCCCTGGCTGTCCAGGTCGATGAGGCCGCCGCCATATCCGTAGAGCGAAAGCTGCACCTGGTTGAGCGCGGCGCTGAGCTTCAGCACAAATCCCTGAGCGGCCTGTTCGCTGGCTACGGAATACCCTGGGCCGCCGATACCGGTGAGGAAGACTTCTCCGGAGCTGTCGAGCGCGATGCCAGTGAGTTGGGTGATTGCCGGGCCATTGATGAAGCTCGAATAGACCACCGCGCCTGAGGGATTCACTTTGACCAGGAAGCCCTGGTTTTGACCTTGGCCGGTATAGGTAGGATCGAGCGCTCCGGCAGTGACTGGAAAATCGGATGAAGCGGTGTATCCGGCGACGTAAGCGGAGCCATCCGGACCCAGCGCCAGGGCCGTGGCGCCATCCGCCTGGGAGCCGGCCATAACCGTAAAGTAGAAAAGCTGCGATCCATCCGGCGAGAGCTTTGCCACGAACGCGTTCGCGGTATCGAGAACGCTGGCCGGCGCAAACGATCCGGCGACGTAGATATTCCCCGCGGGATCGAGCTGGATGGCGTTCGAGACGGCGGAGTTGGGCAGTTGAGGCAGCAGCTCAACGCTGGCAGGCATCCGGAGGGCCGTGAGGACCGCCAGCGCTACCAGGCCTCGAAACATGGCTTCAGGCTATCACGCGGCCGAGCGGGTCTGGTTTTTCGGCGGACCGGTTCCCGCGAGGGCGCGCGCCGTTGGATCATAAGAATAGAGCCTGGAAATCCGATGCGGCCCAGCCGCTGGTTCCTTGTCTCTGTGCACAAGGTCGAAATACGATGAATGTTCTCATATTGAACGCAGGCAGCTCCAGCCTGAAATTCCAGGTCATTGCCACTGACTTGGAAAAGATCCAGGCCAATCAGGATCGCCGGATTTGCCGGGGCCAGGTGGAGCGGACCAGCGGCCAGGCCATTATCACGGTCGAAACCGAAACGGGTCGGCACGTCTCTACGGCGCCGCTACGTGACACTTCCGCCGCATTGGATTACGTCATCCGGTGGCTTTCGTCGGAAAATTCCGGCATCTCCGAAATTCAAAGCCTCGCCGATATACAGGCCGTCGGACACCGTGTGGTCCACGGCGGCGAACTCTTCAAGGAATCCGCCCTCATCACCGACGAGGTTTTTCGCGGCATCGAGGAGTGCATTGACCTGGCTCCCCTGCACAACCCGAACAACCTTCGCGGAATTCGCGCGGCGCGCGAGATCTTCGGGCCCAAGGTTCCGCAGGTGGCCGTTTTCGATACGGCATTTCATGCCTCCATTCCAGAGCATGCTTACCTTTATGCCGTACCCTATCACCTGTATCGCCGCCACCGTATCCGCCGTTATGGCTTCCATGGCACTTCCCACCGCTACGTGGCCTATCGCTACCGGGTGCTGCGCGGCCTGACACGCGACCAGACTAACGTGATCACCTTGCACCTCGGCAACGGATGTTCGGCCGCGGCCATTCGTGGTGGGCACTCAATGGACACTTCCATGGGAATGACCCCGCTGGAAGGACTGGTCATGGGAACGCGTTCGGGCGATCTGGATCCCGGCGTGGTCAATCTAATCGCCTCCAAGGAGGGCCTTCTGCCAAACGAAGTAGAGGGGCTGCTGAACACGCAGTCCGGGCTGCTGGGGATTTCGGGATTGACCAACGACATGCGCGTGCTGGAGGAGGAGTTGCGGCTCACCGACGACCGCCGCGTGCGGCTGGCGCTCGAGGTTTTCTGCTACCGTGCCCGCAAGTACATTGGCGCCTATCTCGCCGCGATGGGCAGCGCGGACGCTGTGATTTTCACCGGCGGCATCGGTGAGAATTCGCAGGAGATCCGCAGCCGGATCTGCTCCGGCCTGGAATGGGCAGGCCTTAAGATGGACGAGGAGCGGAACGCCAAAACCCGGGGTACGGAAGCTCGCGTCTCTACGGAAGACTCGACCTTAGCCGCCTACGTCATCCCCACGAATGAGGAATTGCTGATCGCGCGTGATACCGTGCGGGTGATCCTGGGCGAGCCGCATCCGGCGTAGCCGTAGCCTTCACTATAGCGACCGCGGTCCACGGTCCCACGGAAATCGAAGAACCGGTTATCGCGCTTTTGCCGTCACTTCGGCCCGCGCAAATTGCTCCAGCTTGCGGGCGTCGGCGTAGAATTTGCGGATGCCCTCGGCCAGTTTGTCGGTGGCCATAGCGTCCTCGTTGTGCATCCAGCGGAACGTCTTTTCGTCCAGGTGCAGCTTCGGTTCGGAGGTGGCTCTGGCCTTCTCCGGATCGAGGCGGCGCGGCACGGCGCCCTCGGTCTGTTCCAGCGTCTCCAGCAGGTCCGGGCTTATGGTCAGTAGGTCCGATCCGGCGAGCCTCAGGATCTGGCCGGTATTGCGGAAGCTGGCG
>DATJMP010000017.1:0-20127 GCA_035508655.1 Bryobacteraceae bacterium | reverse complement strand
TACCTTACACCACCCCCGCTGTTCACCAATGTAATCCAGTAGCTGCGTCGCGGGCACAAACCAACCCGGCTTCCGGCTGAGGCGGTGCACCAACAGTTGGAATTGAGGCGGCAGCGGATGAAATCCTTGTCCAAAGTGCGTGTACACGATGCAGGCGCCGCCCTCTTCCTCGAGGCGGTCCTGGTTGGCTTCTGCGATCAGGCTGCAAAAGTCCTGCGGTCCCGAACCATTGCTGGCGCTGAACCAGCGCCGCACGTAGGGGCGGCGGCAATCGTAGTATGGCATCACAGGATCCATCTTGAGCGTGTTAATGTCGTTGAACACGAAGTTCCTGACGTACCTTACCTGCATGCGGCACAAATCTCCCCAGAAGTAAGCGCTTTCTGTGCTTGCCCCCTCGAATTGCCTTTTATGGCGCAACTTTCTGTAGCCGCCGTAGAGTTGGTGGAGCGGCGCATCCAGCCTCCCCGCTCCCCAGTAGATACTTTCCCGTTGTGCGCAATGGTTCGTATGGATGCCCGGCTCATGGCCCAGCAGCGAGTGGAACAGCTTGAGGCCAGCTTCAACCTTGGCCCTGGCGGAAGATCCGTCAGCCACGCCGTGAAGGGCGATCTCAAAACCGCTTCGCTGCAAGCGGAGAACCCACGCCCGGTACTGAGAGTCTTCCAATGTTCCCCCGCCAGTCACCCCTCTGCCGTAAGGCCGCAGAGGCCAAATAGTCTTAGTGGTAAGAATCCCGCAATCGCAGAGAAACTCATATGCGGGCTGCGTGTTTGAAACACTGGAGAAGTCAGTATCATCCACAATGGTGAAGGCGAACCTTCTCCCATCGGGCCAGCAGAACTCACCCATAATACGGCAATCCCCGTTATGCGGCGCCTCGCCGGGAGCCAGACCCTGCTCATTGTTATACAGAAAGCTGTCTTATTGCAATCGGAGTATAAGGCGCTGTTAGAGCCCTAACACTCCATCTGTGAGTTCGCGCCCAGCGAGTGCTATCGCCACACATACGCCTACTCAAAGTAGAGGTGTGAGGGCTGGCCGGCTACGAGTTACTGGGTGGGCGTCGGCGGCGCCTTATGCCACCATCTTCGGATCGCCTGCAGCTGCTGCTTGAGCCGGGCCGTCAATCCGCTGGACACGGGCGATCCGGTGGAGTGCTGGGTCGAGCTCGAAGCCGAGGTGGCCGCGGGGCTGGCGCCGGCTGGCGGGGCCGCCTTAGTCACCCAGACCTGGGGTTGACGCTCGCAGGCTTCCTCGCCCGCCGATCGCACTACGTTACCGAGCAGCGCAAACTCGCGCCGGTGCAGTTGCCCATCCGCCTTTTCCGTGCAGATCGAGAAACCCGGGTATTCCTGCATGGCCGTCTTGCCCCTGGCGCTGGCCGAAACCTGGACGTCTTTCAGCAGCACGGGAGCATAACCCTGCAGGTTCCGCTCGATATACGCAGTTTCGTACCGATGCCGCCTCAGGCTCCAGATGAAGACGCGGAAGCTGTCGAAGTCGTACGGCTGGTGCGAATCGCCGATCGTCGTCCAAAGCCAGTTCGCCTTCTTCACATCGCCATCCTGCACGTAACCCAGCGGGAAGTAAGAAACAATTCGCCTTCCCTCGGCGTACTGCGCCACCTCGTCGGGAATCGCCATGGATACCCGCCGCGTCAGCACCCAGCCGGACTCTCCGCCGTCGGTGCGCACCAGCGTCCAATGGTCGGTCGGAATCGGTTTGGCCTCCGGTTGGTCGGCGCCTTCTTCGTCCGCTGGCAGATTCGTCTTGGAAAGTTCCTGCCAGTTGGCGGGCAGTCCCGGTGGCGGCGGCAGCGGAGGCGGAGGAATCTTGCCGGCTTTGGCCGGCTTCTTCGGCGCGGGCGCCTTCTTCTCCGGCGGCGGAATCAACGGTGCGCGCTCGATCGGAACGCGCGGCGACACCACCTCGGCCAGTACGTCGAACTTCTCGCCATCCTTAATCTGCAGGAAACTGGGCGCGCCCACCTGCGGCTGCGTGTGCACGTTCAGAGCGCCGTACGTGGTCCCCTTTCCTTGCGCGGGCAGCGCCGCGGCCCGTTTCGAAAGTTCGCTCAGGTCCGCCATTTCGGTGGAACTCAGCAGTTGGCTCTCTTCGGTCCAGCCTTCCCGGCCGCCAGACGTGCGCACCCGCAGGAATCGACGGCGCCGCTGCATCACTTTCAGACGGTCGCCGTGCTTCACCGTCACCACCACAGCCGATTGCAGCGGAATATCGCTGCGCAGACGCAGCGTGGGCGGACCCACGTATGCCTCGGCGATGACCGTTTCGCGATCCGGGCGGCCCATGCAGGCAGCACTTAGCAGCAGCGCGGCCATGCCCGCAACCTCAATGAAAAAGACCCTGCCGCACACCTCCCTTCAGTTTACCAGCACCCCCAAATCCGCGCCCCCGGTTTACAATACAGTGGTGAGGTTGCCTGTGCGACTCCCGGTCCTCTGGTTCGCCTTGGCGCTCACCCTGTCCGCCGGACTCTCGGCGCTGGCCCTGTGGGTGTACGCCAACGCGCGCTCCCCGTTCGGCTACATGGTCGTCGGCACTCTCGTCACGACCGTTGCCTTGGCCCTCGCCTTTCTCTGGCTCTCGAGACGAAGGCTGCTCTAGCGCACCGAGGCGGCGCATTCGGCTGGCTTGCTGCAATCTGCCCCACCCCCCGCGAATGCGGTCCCCCGCTACCCTATCTGTGCTCAACCTTCCTGTTTGCAAGCTCGACACTCCTATTCCTGTAGGAGGGCAGCACAGCGGAATTTCACCCATTAAACTCGATTTTTCACCCATCCCCCACAGGCATCGCCCATTTCCCACAACGTGCTGGTTTTTCCAACACACAGATTACGAAGGATTTCCACCTCTCGCTTCCTCGTCGCTGGTTTGGCCGGGCGCATGCTTTGACGGATTAGCTCGTTAGCTTCAGCACGGTTTCCGATTCCGGCGGGTCTTCCGCGGGAGGCGGTGGGCAGTCTGGTTCGATTTGGAGTTGGAGAAAGAAAAAGGTATGCGGATTTCTTCTTCGGTTTTTGCGGCAGGGCGATACGTCGCGGTCCTCACCTTAGTCGCCGGTTCGGTGGTGCTGATGAGCGCCGCCAAGAAGGCCGGCTTCACCAAGTACGAAAAGGCGTACTACGCGGATCCCAACACGGTGCAGTTCGTTCTGCCGGGTCTGGCGTTCAAAATCACCTCGGCGAACATCGCGAGCGACGGCACCATCACAGTCAATTTCAACATTACCGACGGGAACGGTAACTCGTTGGATCAGTCGGGAGTGCAAACCCCGGGCCCCGTGTCGGTAAGTTTTCTGGCGGCTTACATTCCGCAAGGCCAGGAGCAGTTCTGGTCCTTCATTAGCCGCGCCTCGACGGCCACCGTCGGTCTCAAGGGCACGGCCACCCAGCCCACATCGGATTCCGGTGGCGTCCTCACCGCCGTCAGCATCGGCCAGTACGCATACACTTTTCACACCAAGGCCGCGGGGCAGAATGGCGGACCTTTCGACCCCACCGCCACCACACGCATCGGCATCTACGGCTCTCGCAACCTAACGGAGTTCGACCTCGGCACCAATTACGCCTCCAACACCTACGATTTCGTGCCCAACGGCAGCAAGGTGGCTAGCACCCGCAACGTCATCAACACCGTCTCCTGCAACCAGTGCCACCAGCAGCTCGTCTTCCACGGTGGCTCGCGCCAGGGACTGGATCTTTGCATCATGTGCCATCAGCCGCAGAACAGCGACCCGGCCACCGGCAATTCGCTGGACATGAAAGTGATGGCGCACAAGATCCACATGGGCAGCCAACTTCCCAGCGTCCAGGCCGGCACGCCTTACCAGATTGTCGGCTACCAGAACTCGGTTTCCGACTGGTCTACCGAAGTCTTCCCGGCCAATCCCGAGCGCTGCACCATGTGCCACCAGCAGAACACCGGCGCCGCGCAGGCGACGGCCTATAAGACCAACCCGACCCGCGCTGCCTGCGGCGCCTGCCATGATGACGTCAATTTTGCCACCGGCAAGAACCACGCCGGCGGCCCGCAAATCGATGACAACCTCTGCTCCACCTGCCACATCCCGCAGGGCGAGCTGGAGTTCGATGCCTCCATCGTCGGCGCCCACACAATCCCGGCCGAATCCACCACGCTGGCGGGCATCAATTTCAAACTCGTGAGCGTGCAGAACGGCGGGGCGGGCCAACAGCCCACCGTCAACTTCACCGTCACGGACAATAGTGGCAACGGCATTCCGATGTCCAGCTTCAAAAGCCCGAATTCCCTTTCGTTGACCCTGGCCGGCCCGACCTCCGATTTCGGCTATACCAGCTTTGGCGCCAGCACCCCCGGTTATGTCACCGAAACCGCCAGCGGCGCTTCCTGCTCCAGTTCCGGAAGCTGCCAGTACACCTTTACTCATTCCATTCCCGCCGGTGCCACCGGCACCTACGCCATTGGCATTGAGGGGCGCATCTCGGTGACACTCTACCCCGGCACTACCGTGCAGCAAACCGTCAACGAATCCGGCCTCAACCAGGTGATCAATTTCTCCGTTGATGGCTCGCCCGTGGCGCCGCGCCGCACCGTGGTGCAGTTGGCCAACTGCAATGGCTGCCACGCCAATCTCCAGCTCCACGGCAACCTGCGCAACAACGTTACCTACTGCGTGCTCTGCCACAACCCGAGCAACACCGACTCCAGCACCCGGCCTTCTTCCACCGTGCCGGCCTATAAGAACCTGCCTCCGCAGGGCATCAATTTTGCCATGCTCGTGCACAAAGTTCACACCGGCGACCAGATGCCCGCGCAGTTCGGTACCGATTACATCGTCATCGGCTACGGCGGAAGCACAAACGATTTCGGCAACGCCTTCGCCTCTGTCCCGGCTTCGATTCCGAACACCGGCGTCCGTTTTCCCGTCATGGGACCGACCGGCGCCGTCTCCGATACCGCCAAGTGCGCCATGTGCCACGTCAACACCTCGGAAGCCAACTTCCCCGAAGGCAAGAACGATGTGACCGATCCGCAGGGCCTGTTGAATCCGGTGCCGGCCACTACGTCCGCCTGCACGGCATGCCACCAGAACAAGTCCGCTCTGGCGCACGCGGTTGCGCAAACCGCTGCCGGGTTGGGTGAAAGCTGTGACGTTTGCCACGGAACCGGGATGGCGTACGACGTCGACGCCGTTCACGCCGGCCACTAATAAGAGTGACAATGACCTTTTAAGACACATGACTCTTCACAGGCTGCCGTACCCATTCAGCAACCGCTCGTTGCCTGTCGCGCTGCTGCTCACGTTGCTGGCGGTAGCCGTACCCGCTACCTTCGCGCAGGGCGCTCCGCAGTCCCAGGCCGCACCTTCCACCGGTGCCGCCCAGGAAAAACCGGGCGCCCCCGCACCCTCCCAGGTCCCGGCCAATAAGCCGGCCGAATATGTCGGCTCCACAACCTGCCAGGGCTGCCACGAAGACATATATAACGCGTTCCAGAAAAACCCCCACGACGTCGTCGACACCAGCACCCGTTGGAAGATGAAGGACAACGCCTGCGAATCGTGCCACGGACCCGGCAGCAAGCACGCCGAGTCCATGAATGCCGCGGACATCATCCAGCCCGCCAAACTCAAGCCGCCCGAGTCCGAGAACGTTTGTCTGAAGTGCCATCTCAATACGCCCACCAATGTGGGCCGCATCAACGGCAGCCACGCCCGCAACGAGGTGCCCTGCGTCAGTTGCCATACCATCCATCGCCGCGGTCCCTTCGGAGTGGTGGCGCGGAGGCAGACCGAAGTGAACGCCCTTTGCGCCCGCTGCCATAACGACGTCTGGGCGAGCTTCCAGCAGCCGTTCCGCCACCCGCTGCCGCAGGGCGCCATGTCCTGCGTGGACTGCCACAATCCGCACGGCACGTTCCTGCCGAAAATGATCCAGACCGTTTTTGCCAACGAGCCCGGCTGTTTCAAATGCCATTCGGATCTCCGCGGGCCTTTCGTGTTCGAGCATCCGCCCGTGCAGACCGAAGGCTGCGTGGCCTGCCATCAGCCTCACGGCTCAACCAATCCGCGGATGCTGACCCGCGCCCAGGTCCGCTTCGTTTGTCTGGAATGTCATGCCAACCTGCCATTAGCCACCGGCAGTGGAACGCTCGGAACCGTGCCGCCGGCGCTGCATGATTTGCGCAGCCCCCGCTTCCAGAACTGCAACATCTGCCATCAGAAAATTCATGGCTCGTACGTGAACCGGGACTTCTTCAAATGAGACGAGAAAACTGGAGTCACGCATCCGGCGACGGACGCTTGCGGTCTGTCGTGTGCGCCGCCCGCTGGGGGCTCCTCCTGGCGGCGCTGGCGTTGCCGATGTGCGCGCAGCCTCCCGCCCAGGCCCCGGCCGCGCCGCCGGCCGCACAAACTCCCCCCGCTCCCGCTTCGTCCGGACAGCAGAAGGACAATACAGCCGCACAGCAGTCTTCGCCCGCCCCCGCCAACCCCGCCCCCGCGCCGGAAGCGACGCCTTCGCCGCGCCAGCCGCCTATCGGCGAAGCGCCGCTCGCCACCGAGATCGACCAGGCCAAGAATGGGATTCAGCCTCCGCCCCCGCCTCCCGCTGAGAACGACTGGCTCTCCGGCTATGTTGATTTCGGCTATCGCTGGGTCACCGGCCCGGGCGGCAATTTCCAGGAATACCGCAGCGTGGTCAATCTGGGAGAAGGTCCCAAGCTGTTCGGCGCCGATTTCACCATCCAGGACCCCAAAAAGCGTTTCTTCGACGTCCTGACAGTGCGCGGGATCGGCTGGGGCGGCGATCCCTTCACAACCGCCTACATCGGAGCCCGCAAGCAGAAGCTCTACGACTTCCACTTCGATTACCGAAGCCTCGCCCTGTTCGATGCCGTCCCCACCTTTGCCAATCCCAACTCACCGATGGGCTTCGACGAGCAGAGCTTCGATACACGGTTGCGCACCGCCAGCTTTGACGTCGATCTTTTTCCCACCAGTCGCATCATCCCCTATCTGGCCTACGATCGTTATTCCGTCGGCGGCGGCGGTGTCGACGACTGGGTCGTCGGCGCCAGCAACAATTTCCCCGTCCCCTTTGTCACCCACAGTTTGACTCACAATTACCGCGGCGGCCTCCGTCTCGAGCTAAGCCGTTTCCACCTCACCCTGGAGCAGGGTGGCACCACGTTCCGCGAAGACGATTCCACCAGCTTTAACGGCACTGCCTACGGTGACAACGTGAGCTCCGGGGATGTACTCACCAGCCTCCAGCAGGCTTACGGCATTCGCGGCAGCAGCATTTATAGTAAGGTCCTCCTGACCGCCAATCCAGCGAAGTGGATCAACTTCTACGGCCAGTTTCTCTACAGCCAGCCCAGGAACACCGTCAGCTACACGGAACTCTCCGGCGGATCGTTCGTCAATTTCGCCACTCTGATGCAATACGGCGCGGAATTCGGGGTTGCCGCCGGGAACGCCATCCAGCCCCACATTGGTGGCCTGGGCGGTTTTCAAATGTATCTGGGCAAGCGCGCCCGCGTCATCGAAACCGTTACATTCAACCGCGAGCACGACTCCGCTTACAGCAATTTCGAGACTCAGTACCTGCAGTCCCTTACCACTCCGGTCCAGCTTAGCGCGGCCCTCACGCTCGCCAATCCCTTCCAGGTCGTGAACAACCAGGAAACGCAGACGGACCTGTATTACGACGTGACCAAATACCTCACTCTGCGGGGCGGGTTCCGTTACATGTGGGGCAACACTACCGTACTGGCCAGCACGCTCAGCCAGACGGGTCCGTTTGCGACCGGCAGCTTGAGCCGGATCGTCGGCATTGGCGGGTTCATTCTCCGATTCGGGCAGAAGCTGCGCGTCACCGCGGATTACGAAGGATCTTCCAGCGACGACATTTACTTCCGCACCAGCCTGAATGATTACAGCAAGGGCCGGGTCATGGCGAGCTTCCAGGCCACCAATTCGCTCTCCTTTACCGCGAACTTCCAGGTGCTCAGCAATCAGAACCCGGCTCCCACCGTCCAGTTGGATTTCCTTGGCCGCGACAATGCGCTGGCATTCTACTGGACGCCCAAGGCCGGCAAGCGCATCACCTTCACCGGCTCGTACGACCGCTCCACTGTCCGCGATAATATCCTCTACCTGAATCTGCCGACTTTCGGCACCGCCGTTTCCAGCTATCGCGACAATGCGCATACGGCCACTGCCGCCGTCGAGGTCGCGCTGGCGCGCGGCGGCAAGTTCACGGCGGGCGGCTCGTTCATCATTTCCAATGGCAGCCGTCCGACCAGTTTCTACGAGCCCAACATGCAGCTTCTGCTGCCCTTGACCAAGCACGTGGCGTGGAACACCATCTGGCAGTATTATGGCTACGGCGAAAGCTTCTACGGGTTCGAGGGCTTTCGCTCGCACATCATCCAGACCGGTATCAGATTGAGCCGATAGGAGGGGACATGCTTGCAACCTTCTCGCAGATTCCCTGCGTCCGCGGTCCGAAGCGGGCCCGCTGGTACAAGCCGGGGGTGATCGCCGTCCGCTTGGTCGCGGCCGCCGTCGTCTCCTCCGTGGCTTTCGCCGGCAACCCGGTTCAGGGCGACGCCCGCCGCGGCGAGCAGATCTTTCGCAGCCAGCAATGCGTCCAGTGCCACAGCATCAGTGGCCATGGCGGCACCGCGGCCCCCGATCTCGGCCGCCGCGTCGACCGCAACTTCACCCCCACCGTCATGGCCGCCCTCATGTGGAATCACGCTCCGGCCATGTGGGAAGCCATCCGTAAGGCGGGCATCTCCACCCCGCACCTCGCGCCTGATCAGGCCGCCGACCTGTTCGCCTATTTCGTGTCCGCCCGCTATTTCGAGCGGCCCGGCGATGCCGCCCGCGGCAAGCTGGATTTCGAATCCAAGCACTGCGCCGATTGCCACGGCATCACCCAGTCCAAAGCTGCCGGAGCTCCGCCCGTCGCCAAATGGGATTCGCTGGCCGATCCCATCGTCCTGGCCGCCCAGATGTGGAATCATGGTGCGCGCATGAAAGCCGCCTTCGCCGAGCGCAAAATTGCCCGCCCGGAAGTTACCGGCCAGGAGCTGACCGATATGCTGGTCTACCTTCAGAACCTGCCGGAAACCCGCTCCCTCTCCTCCAATTTCCACTTCTCCGAATCCAATGAAGGCGCTCAGCTCTTCCAGTCCAAAGGGTGCGCCGGATGCCACACCGGCAAAATGGCGCTGGAGAACCTGCTGCGCAATCAGACCCTCACCGATATCGCCGCCGATATGTGGAACCACCAGCCGCTCATGAAGCAGCCTCCGCCCCAGCTCACGCCAGACGAAATGCGCCAGATCATCGGTTATATCTGGGGCCGCCAATACTTCCGGGGCAGCGGCAATCCGGCCTCCGGCAAGAAGGTGTTTGCCGAGAAGCACTGTGCCGACTGTCACAACAATCCGTCGAGCGGCGCCCCCAGTCTGGCCAAGGGCAAGGCGGCGTACTCCGACGTGACCATGGTCTCGGTATTGTGGGAGCACGGGCCCGCCATGCTGGAGCGCATGCGCCAGAAAAATATCGTCTGGCCCCGCTTCACCGCCCCCCAGATGGCGGACCTGATCGCCTATCTGAACTCGCTGTAGTCGTGGGACAGGCGTTTCCGCCTGCCGGGACGCCCTTGCTTCTAGGGGCCGCATACATGCGGCCCGTCCTTCAAGCCAGAGCGCGGGCCGGGCATACCCCTACATCAGTGGAGTGACCAGGTTCATCCGTCCGTCAGGTCACCATACCCCGCCGCACTGCGCTCAGCACCAGCTCTGCCGTGCTGTGCAGGTCGAGCTTATCCATAATCCTCCACCGGTGCGTCTCCACCGTGTGCAGGCTCAGGTTCAGGCGGCGGGCAATCTCCTTGTTGCTATTGCCCTCGGCCAGAAGCTGGTACACCTGCCGCTCGCGGTCGGTCAGCATCTCGAACCGGTCCTCCGGGCCGCTGCTGGCGTCGCGCAGCCGGGCGTAGCCGTCTCGAAAGATCGCCGCCGCTTCCGGACTGAAGTACGCCTTTCCCTTGTTCACCGCAAACACCGCCTGGATCAGCTCCTCTCCGGCCGAGTTCTTCAGCAGGTATCCGCGCGCTCCCGCCTTCACCGCCCGCAGCACGTACCGCTCGTCGCTGTACATGCTGAGCATCAGCACCTCCGTGCGCGGCGAGCATTTCAGAATCTGCGCCGTCGCCTCGATTCCATTCAGCTCACGCATCGCGACGTCCACAATCGCCACGTCCGGTTTTTCCAGCCGCGCCGCTTCTACCGCCTCAATACCGGAGCTCGCCTCGGCCACAATGTCGATATCGGGATGGCTCTCCAGGATATGGCGCAGCCCCTGCCGCATCAGCGTATGGTCGTCCGCCAGTAGAACGCGCAGAGGCATCAGGCGTCTGCTCCGACTCCGGCCGGGGCCGGCTCTGCCGCCAGAGGAATGCGCAGCGCGACGCGCGTGCCCCGCTCCGGCGCCGAATCGATGGCTACTGAACCGCCCGCCAGGGCCGCCCGTTCACGCAACCCCAGCAACCCCAGGCCGTTGCTGCGGGTCGGCATGCCCTGCGCGTTTACAGCGAATCCCCTGCCGTTGTCCTCGATTTCCGCTACCAGGCAATCCGCCTGCTGCCGCACCGCCACCCGCACCGAAGTGGCTCCGGAGTGCTTCTCGCAGTTATGCAGCGCCTCCTGCACCACCCGGTAGGCGCACGTCTTCACCACGTCCGGAAGCTGGTCCGAGACCCCCTCCTCGCTGAATTCGCAGGGGATGTTGCTGCGCCGCGAGAACTCCTCGAGCTGGAATTGCAGCGCCGGCGTCAAGCCGAGATCGTCCAGCAGGGCGGGCCGCAGCAGCAGCGAAATATGCCGCACCGTCTGCACGGTTCGCTCCGCCAGGTCGCGCGCCCGCCGCAACCGCTCCCGCGAAGCCTCCGGCTGATCCGGCAGCAGCGCCTGTGCGCGCGAAATCTCGATCTGCAACAGCGCCAGCGTCTGCCCGATCTCGTCGTGCAACTCGCGCGAAAGCTGGCGCCTTCCCTCCTCTTCAATCTCCAGCAGCCGCGCCGAAAGCTGCTGCAATTCCCGCCGCGCCTGTTCCACTTCGGCGAAATGCCCCTGCGCCCGCCGCTCCAGCATTTCCGCGTGCCGCAGGCTGAGCCGCGCCACCGCCAGCCCCAGCAGAACGCTGAACACCAGCATGACCAGCAGCCGCCTCACCGCCGCGTGCCGCGCCGCCGCGAATTCCGCCTCACTCTCCTGCAGTTGCTGCCGGTCCGCGCTCGAAAGCTCGTGGACCGCGGCGTAAAGTTCGCCTCTGCGCGGCACAATCTGGTTCTGCAAGAATTCGAACTTGCGCGAATTGGAAACCCCTAGCATCGTGCGCGACACCGGATCGGCCACCGCCCAGAAATCGTTTAGCGTGCGCCGCAGCCTGTCCACCACGTCCGGTGTCAGTGTGCGGCTCAGTTGCGCCAGCGCCTTCTCGTCGTCCCCTTTCAGCTCATGGAGTTGTTTTTCGAGCAGCTTGCCATGCTCGGGAGTGGTCTCGATGAAGAAGTCGCGGACGTCCGTTCCCGCCTGCCACAGGTTCCGGCCCAGCGTAGCCAGCGCCGCATCCTGCTCCACGTACCTGCGGTAGATCTCGATGTGCTGCTCGGATACGCTGATCTGGATGCGGTACGCCTCCATCGCCGAGAGCACTAATACCCCGATCACCGCGCCATACCCAGCCCGCAGCACGGCGCTTTTGCTCAAACTCCGGGTCACTGCCTTCATCTTATACTCTGGCGATCCCGGAAAAATACGATATTCCCTGTATAGCCCCCCAGCGGCCCGCATCCTATGATCGGTACATACGCGGCTCAACCAGCCCCGAATGGCGCCGGGGTGGCTGTAGCCCGAAGCTGATCGATTGTCCTTCCCGGGCAATCCCACTCAAGGGCAGGCTTCCTCCTGCCCTTTCCTTTTTCCGTTTACACTAATATTTCCGCCTCATGCACACAGCGGCATTTTCGGCTGCCATTTTCGCAATTTCTGCCCTGGCCGGCTTTCTCGGCTCGCTCACTGGACTCGGAGGCGGCGTTGTGGTCACGCCCGTCCTGATCCTCCTGTTCGGTGTCGACTTTCATTACGCCATTGGCGCTAGCCTCGTCTCGGTCATCGCCACCTCCTCTGGCGCCGCTGCCGCCTATGTGCGGGAAGGCTTCTCCAACATCCGGGTGGGCATGTTTCTGGAAATCGCTACCACCATCGGCGCTCTCACCGGCGCTCATCTGACCTCCGTCATTCCGGTGGCGGATCTGGCCGTGATTTTCGGCGTCGTGCTCCTCTATTCGGCGTGGCATTCGATGCGTCATCACGGCGACCTTCCCGTCGATCGTCCCGATCCGCTCGCTTCCCATCTCCGCCTCAACGGAACCTATCCGCAAGGAGGCCGCAAAGTCGAATACCGCGTCACCCACGTACGAGGCGGCTTTGGGCTGATGTACGTGGCGGGTCTGCTCTCCGGCCTGTTAGGCATCGGCTCCGGCGCCATGAAAGTCATCGCCATGGACCAGGTGATGCGTATCCCCTTCAAGGTCTCCACCACCACCAGCAATTTCATGATCGGTGTCACCGCCGCAGCCAGCGCGGGCGTCTATCTGAACCATGGCTACATCCGTCCGGCCCTGGCCATGCCGGTCATGCTTGGCGTGCTCCTCGGCTCGCTCCTCGGCGCCCGCCACCTGGCCGGAGCGCGCACACGTAATCTGCGCCTCGTCTTTGCCGCCGTGGTGGCTGTCATGGCGGTCGAGATGATTTACAACGGCATCACTGGAGGACTCCAATGAACGACGATCAGGTCGACATTCTGATTTCCACCATCCTCCGCTGGGGAGTTTCGCTTTCCGCTACCATCGTCGCCGCCGGTGGAGTCTGGTATCTGGTGGAGAGCGGTTCCAGCCGGCCCGATTACAGCCATTTCCAGGAAATCCACGGAATCTCCGCCCTCCTCGGCTTGCCTGCGTCTGAGCTGATGATGCTCGCCGGACTCCTTCTGCTCATTGCCACTCCGGTGGCGCGCGTCATATTTTCGGTCTTCGCGTTCGCCATCGAGCGTGACCGGATGTATGTGGTCTTCACCCTCATCGTGCTGGCCATCCTTCTTGTGAGTATTTTCAGCGGCATTTGATGCCGCTGCTCCCGGCCGCCGCGCTTTGCGCGATGCCAGAATCAGGAGCCCGTTTTACTGCAGTAAGTCGCGTCTCTCTGCAGCCACAGGTGTGCCATATCGGCCCTGCGACTTAGCCTGCTCCTGCGGGTTTCCGGATGGTAAGATCGTATGTCCGGTTTGTTGCTAAGCCTCAAAGGGCCACTCAAATGCCGGCAGAATTTGAATTTTATGGCCGCAACGCAGTTTGTTCCGGCAACGTCCCAAATTGCTTGAATACCCGAATCCTGGCTTTCGTATCTGTTCTGCTGGCCGCGCCGCTGGCCGTGTCACAGCAGCAATCTGTCGTTCCGCAGTACACCATCACCACCGTGGCCGGCAATCAAGGCGACGGCAGCGGTTACTCGGGTGATGGCGATAGCGCCACGGCCGCCCAGCTTTCCAGTCCCACAGGCATCGCCGTCGATTCCAGCGGGAACATTTACATCGCTGACCAGAACAATAACGTCATCCGTCAGGTGACCGGCGGCGCGGCCACCATCCTGGCGGGAAACGGCACCATTAACACAATTGCAGGAAACCAGTCGTCCTCCGGGTATCTCGGCGATGGAGCCAGCGCGATCGGCTCCAATGCCGAATTCAAGACGCCCGTCAACGTCGCTCTCGATTCCAGCAACAACGTCTACGTCGTCGATCTCGGCAACGACGTCATCCGCAAGTTCCCCATGAGCTCGAGCGGCCCCGGTAACCTTTCCACCGTCGCCGGCAACAACACGCTCTACATCGATGGCCCCAATGGCGTCGCCAGCGGCGGCTTTTCCGGCGATAACGCCCTCGCCACCAACGCCCTGCTCAACCTGCCTTACGCCATCGCACTGGATTCCTCCGGCAACATGTACATCGCCGATACGATAAATAACCGCATCCGCGAAGTCACGGTCTCCAACGGCAATATCAAAACCATCGTCGGCAATGGCACCCAAGGCGCTCCCGGCAGTAACACCGACGTGGGTTCCGCCCTCTCGGTGCACCTGTTCTATCCGCACGGCGTCGCCGTCGGTCCCAACGGCGTTATCTATATTGCCGACACCAACGATCACCGCGTTCTCAAAGTTTCCGGTGGCGCTGTCACCGTCGTGGCAGGCACCGGGACTCCCGGCTTCAGCGGTGACGGCGGTCCGGCCGCCAGGGCGCAACTGCAGTATCCCCGGAGTGTGGCTGTGGACAGCCTCGGCAATGTCTATATCGCCGATTACACCAATCACGCGATTCGCTTCGTTTCCGCGGTCACCGGCGATATCTATACCATTGCCGGCGCCTTCTGCGGCAGCTCCGGCTGCACCTCCGGATACAGCGGCGATGGCGGTTCCTCCACGGGCGCCCAATTGAACTTCCCCTCCGCCGTGATCGTCGACTCGAATTTCAACGTCTACGTGGCCGATACCCAGAACAACGTCATCCGGGAACTGGTTCCGGCTGGTCCGCCTGCAAACGTAAGCGGCACGCCCTCCATTCGCTCCACTTCCGGTGTGATCAGCGCCAGCGGCTTCGGCTGCCAGCCCAGCAACCCCGGCTGCGGATCCGATGGCGTCTTCCATTCCACCGCGCAGGGCTCCTGGATCGAGATTTATGGCACCAACCTCGCCCCCGCCGGCGATACGCGCTCCTGGACCAGCCTCGACTTTACCACCCTCAACGGCGTTACCACTGCCGCCACCGTCCTCGATCTCACCACCGTGAGCATCGGCAATCAGGCCGCTTTCGTTTCTTACATCAGTCCCACCCAGATCAACGCGCTGGTTCCCTCTAATGTCGGACTGGGGCCGCAACCAGTCGTCGTCAGCACCGGCGCCGGAGTGAGCAATTCCTTCACCATCAACGTGGGCCTGACCCAGCCTGCCCTGCTGGCTCTGCCCCAGTGGAATGTGGGCGGCAACCCATACGTCACCGCGACCTTCACCGACGGGGTCACCTATGTTGGACCGGTCGGCGCCTTCCCGGGCGTTACCTCCCGTCCTGCCAAGCCCGGCGAAACCATCGTGCTCTACGGCATCGGCTTCGGCCCGGTCACCGGCAACATTCCCGCGGGACAGGTCGTGCAGCAATTGAACTCGCTGCTCAACCCGATCCAGTTCTCTTTCGGTGGAACAGTCGCCGCCACTCCCAGCTATTACGGTCTGGCGCCGAGTGAAACTGGCCTCTACCAGTTCAATGTCACTGTGCCGACGAACGCCACGCCGGGCAACGCCGTACCGCTCACCTTCACCCTGGGCAGCGTTGCGGGTGCACAGACGCTGTACACCGCGATCCAGAACTAGTTACCCCCTCCGTAGCGCCGGCTTCTAGCCGGCCATGCCGGCATTCGTGCCGGCATACCTGACCTGTGCGGCACGATCCGTGTTGTAAATCAAGATTTTTTGGTCCTAAAATCCAGCACTTCTGCCCTACTCTCCACCTCTAACTCCTTTCCTTCCAGCATGGCCCCCCACTTGCCTTCTCCCTCTCCGGAAGGAGATTCTCTTGAACGATCCATCTATTTACTGGCTGAGCGTCATGAACATCGTCCTCGGCCTGGTTGTCCTCGTCTGCTGCGGCGCTCTCGTCGTGGGGGTTTTGCAGGAGATCGCGGCACGGCGCCGGAAGCGGGCGGAACTGGCCGCCCTGGATCGCGAGGTTTCGAACCTGGTCGCTTCTTATGACAGTCATGCGTTGCACGTTCCCGAACTGGGACTGACCATGGCGGATGGCGGCGATCCGGTCGATCGGAAGGACGAGCGGTAGCCGCCATGACCTGCCCCTTCCTGCGCGAAGCTCAGGTCAAATATTGCGAGACCGCCGCCGTCAGAAAGATGATTCCGCTGGCGGCTGCCGGGCGGGCGGATGAGAAGTGCGGATCCGCGGCCCACGTCTCCTGCGCCGCTTACCGCGCCCACCCAGACGAGGCTACCGTCCCCGGACCGTGTCCCTACCTGCGCGAATCGTTGATGCAGTATTGCTCGGCCGCCCCGGTGGCTAAGATGATTCCCTACAGCGAATCGCTGCTCTCGCGCTGCGGTGGCTCGGGCTACCGCTATTGCGAACTGTACCTCGGCATGGCGCACCCCGCAACCGGGAGTCCCGCTGGCGCCATCGCTATGCCGGACTGGCTGGGCTATTCGACCAATCACATGTGGCTTGACCGCGGCGAAGACGGTGTCTGCCACGTTGGCGTAGACGCATTTCTTGCCCGCGTGCTCGGCGCCGCGGAGCGCATCAGTTATATCTGGCAAATGGGTATCCTGCGCCGCCCGGCGGCGGTGGTCACCGCCGGAGGCGTGGATTTCGAAGTTGTTTTCCCCAATCCCCTCCACGTGACCCGTTGCAACCTGTACCTCCGCGCCGACCCCGCCCGCCTCACCGCCGAGCCTTATACCGGCGGATGGCTGTTCGAAGGCACCCCGGTCGAGGGCACCGATGCCCATCTTCTCTCCGGCGCCGCGGCCCGCCAGTGGATGGAAGCCGAGGAGCGCCGCCTCAGCGATTTTCTGCAGCAGCTTTCCGGCGCTCGTTACGCGGCCGATGGAGGTACTTTCGCGCCCGGCGTCGCCGCCATCATCGAGCGCGACCAGGCCCTGGCTCTGTTTCACGAATTTTTCCTGCCCGAATGGGGAGGTTCGTATAGTCGATGAAAGCCCCAATCTTCTTGGCGGGTGTCTTATCCGCCCTGGGCGCGGGATGGGTCGGCTTCCCGCGCCTGATCTACAAAACCGCTCCGCAGCCGATAAGCTTCAGCCATAAAGTTCATGCCGAAAAGGCCGGATCCAAGTGCGAGGACTGCCACGCCCTGCGCCCGGATGGCACCTTTGCCGGTATCCCCCCGCTGGAAAAATGCGCCGGCTGTCACGCTGCGCCCATGGGCACAACACCCGCCGAGAAGGCCTTCATCGATCAATACGTCACTCCCGGCCGCGAGCCCCAATGGGGCGATTATGCACGCCAGCCGGAAAACGTTTTTTTCTCCCACGCTGCCCATATCCGCAGCGGCAAGGTGAAATGCGAAGACTGCCACGGCGATATGGGCAAGAGCGAAACCCTCCCGCCCTACAGCGAGGACCGCGTCAGCGGCTACTCGCCCCAGACGATGAGCATGGACACCTGCATCGAGTGTCACCAGCGCGACAAAGTGGTCGATACCTGCCTGGAGTGCCACAAATGACCACCCGGAGAAATGCGGTCAAATTCATTGCCGGCGCGGCGGCGGGCACCGTCTTCACGCCGGTTCCCTGGAAGCTCATCCGGGATAGCGCGCTGTGGTCGGAAAACTGGCCCGGCGTTCCCCGTCCCGCCACCGGCGAAATCAAGTTCAAGCAAACGCGCTGCGGCCTTTGCCCGGCGGGTTGCGCCGTGCGCGCGCGCTGCGTCGGCGAGCAGCCCGTTTCCCTGGCTGGCATCGAGGGCGCTCTCTGCCCCCTCGGCGTCACCGGCCATCATCTGCCTTTTCACCCCTCCCGCCTGAAGAGCGGACCGGTGGCCGAGGCCAAGGCCCGGCTCTCACAAGCCCTCGCGGGCGGCGCCCGGCCGGCCGTGCTCGATCTCCGGCCCGGTCGCACCGCCTCCGCTCGTTACCGCCAAATCATGGCCGAGCGCAAAGGCTTCTATCTCTCCCCGCCCCGTCCTCCGGTGGCCGTCAACCTCGCCGCCGCTAAAGTCGTGATCAGCCTGGGCGTTCCCTTGTTCGAAGGCTGGCTCGCTCCGGCCCGCGTTTTCGCCGTCCGCGACCATTTCCGCCTCGTCCAGGTCGAGCCCTCTCTCTCCCGCACCGCCGCTCTGGCCGACCAGTGGCTTCCCGCCGCAACCGACCTCCACGCCCTGGCATCGAGCCTCAAATCCCAAGGCCAAGTGCTGGTACTGGATCACGCCATGTCGCCGGAAATCCTGGCGCTCAATCGCGAGTTGGGCGGTTGGGGCAAGACCGTGGTTCCGCTTCCCGATGAGCCGCCCGCCGAAATCGCCGTCGTGCCGGACGGCGCTATCGGCGCTCTTCTCATCGACGAATCCGGCCCCGGCCCTTACATTCCCTGGCCGGAAATCGCACCCAAACTCGCTCCCGGCGCCGTCGTCGTGGCACTGTCGTGGTGGCGCGAAGGCTATGCCCGCCATACAGCCTTAGCCCTTCCCACGCCCGTGTATCCGGAATCGGCGGACGATGTCCCCTACACCCGCGAGCCCATCGCGCCGCTGGTGAAGCCGCCCGCCGGCGTGATCGATCCCGTAGAGTTCATCGCCGGGCAGCCCTTGGGCGCACCGAGCCCGGCCTCGCCGCTCATGGCCGGCGCAGTCGTGCCACGCATCGCCGAAATGCCCGTTTCTACCCCGCTCTTTTCCAAGCTC
Organism: Bryobacteraceae bacterium; assembly: GCA_035508655.1. Lineage (GTDB taxonomy): Bacteria > Acidobacteriota > Terriglobia > Bryobacterales > Bryobacteraceae > DATGMB01. Next base: position 1,571 of record DATJMP010000017.1, on the reverse strand, counting down.
TACAACGAATCCAATCTGCTGATGCATCCCCATCAGGCTGCCCTTCACCCCTCCTCCGGTTTCCGCCCCGGCGAGCCCGCCCTTCTGGCCGGCGCGTACGGCAATCTGGAAATCGAGGTGGTGCTCGATCCCGGCATCGCGCCGGGCCGGGTGGGATTCGTCCCCACTCCCGCCGTTCTCGATATTTGTGGTTTCCGTGAACCCCAGGTGGTGCGCGCATGAAACGCTACGGCATGACCATCGATATCGACCGCTGCACCGGCTGCGGCGCCTGCATGCTGGCCTGCGCGGTCGAAAACAACATCCCGCCCGTCAACGGCGCCAACGACCGCAAAGGCCTCACCTGGATTCGCGTCTACCAGGTCGATAACGGCGAAGATTTCCCCAATCGCCGTTCCGCCTTCATCCCCGTGCTCTGCCAGCATTGCGGCCATGAAACACCCTGCGTCCACGTATGCCCGCAGCAGGCGGTGGATGTCGATCCCGCCACCGGCATCGTCGGCCAGATGCCCGAGCGCTGCCTCGGCTGCCGCTATTGTATGGCCGCCTGCCCTTATCACGCCCGGTATTTCAACTGGTGGGATCCGAAATGGCCGGTGGGTATGGAGCGCACGCTCAATCCGGACGTCGCCCCGCGCATGCGCGGCGTGGTCGAAAAATGCAACTTCTGCCATGGCCGCCGCCATGCCGCCGAACAGGCCGGCCTGGCAGAATACACGCCCGCCTGCGCCGAGGCCTGCCCCACCGGCGCAATTCATTTCACCGACCTGAACGCCCATCCGCCCGCTCAGGCCGATACCTTCCGTCTGCTCGATCGCCTCGGTACCGACCCCAAAATCTATTACCACTCCAGCCGCGAGTGGGTCCGCCGCCAGGGCGAACCGGCCTCCGCCGCCAGGCCCACCGTCGCCGATCAACGCGTGCCCAATCCGAGCCGCGACCGTAAGGGAGCGGTGCCCGCACCTGTCGCGAAGGCCGATTCGAGCCGTGATCGCACGAAACCGATTGCAGGTCGTAACGCTGATTCGCTGAACCCCAAGGAGGCCTCCCGTGGATAAAGCCCTCATTACTCGCGGTCTCCATCGCGCGCCGCTCCCGCGTTTCCTGCTGTGGATCGTGCCCTGGGCCGCCCTGTTCGCCTTTGGCGCCTACGCCGCTGGTCTCTGCCTCGTCAAAGGCCTCAACCAGACCAACATGGATAACCGCTTTGCCTTCGGCCTCTGGATCTTTCTTGATCTCACGGTCATCGCCCTCGGTGCCGGCGCCTTCTTTACCGGCTTCCTGCTGTATATCCTCAAGCTCAAGGAACTGCGCGCCGTCATCAACAGCGCTGTGGTCATCGGGCTGGTCTGTTACAGCGGCGCCATAACCATCCTGATGGTGGATGTCGGCCAGCCCCTCCGCGCCTGGTTCACATTCTGGTATCCGAATGTCCACTCCATGCTCACCGAGGTCACGTTCTGCATCACCTGTTACCTCACCGTCCTGGCGGTGGAGTATCTGCCCATCGTGCTCAAGAACCGCCGCCTGCGCGACGTTCCCCCGCTTCTCGTGTTCGAGTTCCAGTTACA
>DATJMP010000016.1:0-14124 GCA_035508655.1 Bryobacteraceae bacterium | reverse complement strand
TGCAGCAGACGAGTCCGCGCCAGATGGTATTTATCGATGATCCCGTGGCGGGCGCCAATTATGCGCTGGACGGCACCCGCAAGAGCGCAACCAGGTCGGTCTTCCATACTGCCGCCGCGCCTGCCGGGCAGCACGGGGGGCCTGGCCGCGGGCGCGGGCCGTGGGGTAATGCTGCGGCGAGAAATTCGGCCAACGTGAAAACCGAAAACCTCGGGACTCAGATGGTTGCGGGCGTGCTGGCGCAGGGGACGCGTGTTACGCGGACGATTCCCGCAGGGCAGATCGGCAACGATCAGCCCCTGCAGGTCGTAAACGAGACCTGGTACTCAGCCGACTTGCAGATGGTCGTCATGCGGAAATCGTCAGACCCGCGGCGCGGCGAGGTGATCATGCAGGTGCAGAATTTGAACCGCTCCGAACCGGCCAGCACACTGTTCCAGGTTCCTGCCGACTATAAGGTGAACGAGGTACAGCGACGGAGACCGGCTCCGCCGGCGGCGCAGTAGGACCGGGTCGCGGCAGTTTTCCGGCTGGATCGTCAGCCGCCATCGGCGGTGCAGCCTTTGTCGCGACGTGGCGGCGCCGCCAGAAGGTCCCGTATCCGGCTCACCAGCGCGGGCAGCTTGAACGGCTTGGCGAGAAACGGCATGCCCTGCTGGCCGGCCAGTTCCTCGCCATCCGCCGTTCCCGAGATCACCAGCACCGCCAGATCCCTCCTTTGTTTGCGAAGCTCGTTCGCCAATTCCACGCCATTCGGGCCTTGGCCGAGGTGAACGTCCGTCAGGAGCAAGTCGATTGGTTCGGGATGTCGAGCGGAAATTTCCAGCGCATCGACCGCATCACAAGCCGCCAGGACGACATAGCCATGCTGCTCCAGCACGGTAGTGGCGTAACGACGGAGCGACCCGTCATCTTCGGCAAGGAGGATGGTTTTCCCTTTGTCTGTTGTCGGCAGTGGTTGCATGGTAATGCTCCATCGAAACGAAGCATCGATCGTTTAGGAGGGACACAGGCAGCTGGTCTCAGAACGATTTAGTCAAGTTAATCAATCAATTGTGGGCTTCCGGCCGGGTTATTGTCGATCCGGTCTCTGACCTACGATATGGGCCGGGGGAGAACCCTTGAGCGAATATGACTAGTCGATCGCCGGCCCAAAGTAGCCCTGGGCAAGAGCAGGCTCCACCTCGAGGGCGCGCGTCCAGCAGGCGCGCGCTTCTTCCGACTTTCCGGCGGCTTCGAGAATGCGGCCCAGATTGAGAAGAGCCTCCGGCATGTCGGGCTGTTGGGCGAGAGCTTCGCGGTAGAGCTTGGCGGCCTTATCCGGCTGGCCCGCTTTTTCGTGCATCAAGCCGGCATTGTAGAGCACCTCGCCCGAGCGCTCGCCCAGCTCGATGAGGCGGGTGTGTAGAGTGAGGGCGCTTTCGAAGTTGGCCGACTGAATGGAGAGTGCCGCCAGACCGCGGAGAGCTTCGAGGGACTTGGGGTCGGATTCCAGCATCTTCTCGTACAGCCGCTCGGCGCGCGCCCGTTCGCCCATCCCGCTGAGGGAAAGGGCAAGGTTGGCTTGTGCTTCGGGCCACTGCGGGCGATATTTGAGGCAGCCTTCGAAAGCTTCGGCGGCGCCGCGGTAGTCCTCGCGCTTGAGGCGGAGATAGCCGAGACGAAAGCGGGCCTCTTCTTCTTTAGGAGCCTTGTCCAAAACCATCTTGTAGGAGCGTTCGGCTTCATCCGCCTGGCCGGCATGCTCGAAGAGGAGGGCCAGATTCCACAGGGGCGCCAGGGCATCGGGATTGGCGGTCAGGGCGCGGTCATAAGCTGCGCGGGCGCCGAGGCGATCGCCGAGCTGTTCGCGGACGATACCGAGATTGGTGAAGGCCTCGCAGGATTGAGGCTTCAACTTCAGCGCTTCTTCGTAGGCTTCGGCGGCTTGCTGCCAGCGGGCCGACTTCTGGTGAGCCAGTGCGAGGTTGAACCAGCCTTCGAAATGACCGGGAACCGCCGAGACCAGCAGCGTGCAGAACTTGGCGGTGAGCGCGTGCTCGCCGGCGGCGCACGACCACGCGGCCAGGCCTTCCAAGGCGACGCCGGAATCCGGCCGGAGGTCGAGCAGACGTTCCGAGTACTCGCGCACCATGTCGAAATCCTGTTTCGACATGCCGATCAGCACCAGGTTCGAAAGCGATTCCTCCGACTCGGGGTTGTTGGCCAGGATCTTTTCATAAATGGCGGCGGCTTCATCCGCGTGGCCGAGAGTCTGGAGTGCCGCGGCTTTTCCGAAAGCGGCGTCTTCATGGCCGGGTGAGAGCTCGAGGCAGCGATCGAACGAATACAGCGCGGACTTAGCGTCTTCCAGGCGGAGGTGGCACACACCCAGGCCGAGGTGGACCTCGGGATTCTTCGGCTCGAGTGTGGAAGCCTTATAGAAGGCTTGCGAAGCTTCTTCCCAATCGTTGATGTGCTCCAGGCTGACGGCGAGATTAAGCCACCCCAGGGAGTATTGGGGCTTGGCCTGAACGAGGAGACGGTACGTCTTGGCGGCTTCCTCATAGTCGCCCATCTCGAACAGGATATGGCCCATGGCCCGGTAGATTTCGGGCGAACCCTGATTGCCGGCCACGGCGCGCTCGAGATGATCGAGGGCCTCCTGCCTCTTGCCGGCAAGGTGCAAAGCAACGGCTCGGGCGAGATAGTCACTGGCAGTGCGCGTGTCGGCCGCTGCGGCGCGCGCTCCGGGCATCTGAATGGTTCTAATTGCGGTACTCATCGAAGCGCTCCTTGGTTGGATTTTCGTCACTGAAGAGGACTACGGTTGCGCGATGGTGGGCGGATGGATTTATGGACACTCTGGGGAGTTCCATCATGCCGGGCCAGCGAAATCCGCCGTGATTCTCCGGCGCGGGGACAGGCGGGATCCGCAGAGCCGGCTGATTCAGATCGATCGACTGAAATCGAACCTTGAGCGTGCCAAGGCGCGGCCGGACGTAGCTGCCCGCGGAAACGTCCGAGCCGTCGAGAGGGGGCAGCCAGGCGGTTCCCGGCGAATCGGGCCCTTGGATATGAGGCGCCGGCGAAGACGGGCCGGAAACGCGAAAAGCGGCGGTCATGGAAACCCGCAGATCTCTACCTTCGTGGGCCAGATGCAGCGGACGGGCCGGCCGCCCCTGGTCGAGGATGGTCACCCGGGATGGCGGCGTAGAAAGACGCCGGATTCGTTGGATGACGGGAAAGGTGCTGGCGCCGCCGATCTCGAAGCCGCTCGCCAGCGGCGCTGCCGGCCGGAGGATCGCGAGGTCGTACCCCACGGGTGGCGCGGCCAAAGGCATAGAACCGTGTGAGAGAGCGGGGCGAACGATTTGCGAGAGATCGATCTGCGCGCGAACCGGGAAGGCCCGGACTCCGTAGGTTTTGGGACGGGAGACGGTCGTCGTGGGACAGGGGCGCAGTGCGCCTCTGCCGGGCACATGAACGCGGGAAGCCAATCCTGAGAGCGGCACGGAAAATTCGGCGGCCGCCGGCGTCTGAAATGGCTTCGTTTCGGAAAAATCACGCGGGCTTTCGGGACCGGAACGGATGAGCCGGGAGGGGTGGATCGGCCGGGGAATCTCTCGCCGGCGCATGACGCTGGCTACCTTATTTGCCTCGTGGAGCCGGTCCATGCCGCGACGGAGCCGGTATTGGTTGCGATGCTCGCGGGAACAGAAATCCTCGGCGGAGCCTGACCAGATTCGGCTGAGGGATTTGCCGCAGAGAAGACACACCCGCGCGCTCATAACCGCTGATTATAGGAATTCTGCCGTTGGAATACCAGGATATCAGCAGGCAGTAGCCCAATGTTATCTAACGTTATCCATATCATAAAATCATTCTTATTTATTATTAGAGCATTGATAACGTAGGTGAATATCAAAAAAATCTTATGGATTTATTTCGGATTTGTATACAATTACCGTGAATAGGAGGCTGCTTGCGATGAACGAATCCTCCGTGCGCGCGGAACGTTTCGAGCGCGAGGCTCCGGCTTCGCCGGCTTATACTTGGACGGTTCCTCAAAAGCCGGTAGCGGTACAAATCCCCCTCGACCTGATGGAGAAGCTGGAGCGGGAGGCCGTGGAGAACTATCGGTCATTGACCTCGCGCGGTTCGGAAATCGGCGGAGTGCTCTTTGGCGTAATCACACCGGGCAATCCGGCGTTGGTCGAGATTGAGAGTTACGAAACGGTACCTTGCGAATATACGGTGGGCCCGCTATATCGCCTGGCGGAAGCCGAATTGGTGCGGCTTGACCAGATCCTTGGACAGAAGCGGGCGAGTGGGATCGAGGCTGTCGGTTTCTTCCGGAGCCACACGCGCAAAGGTATGTGCCTGGACGCGAGCGACCTTTCGGTGCTGGATTCGCGATTCGGAGGACCCCACCAGATCGCACTGGTCATTCGTCCTTCGGCGACGAAGGCCAGCATGGGTGGAATCTTCATACGCGAGAACGGCACGATCCGCAGCGAGGCGAGCTATCTGGAATTCCCGCTTCGCAGCACGCGGGAAGGTGGGCAGAAAGATACCGCAGCGGCTGAAGGAGAAGTAGCGGGTCCGCGCACGGTGGCGGCAGCGCCGGCTGTTCCGGCAGCAGCCAAGCCGGTGGCGCGGGCGCAGATTGTTCCGATTGCGACGCGGCGGGAAATCATGCCGATGACGCCGCCAACTGTGGCGGCGGCGCCGGAACCGATGGTGGCAGAGCCGAAGCCCGAAGTAAGGATGCCGGCGCCGGAAGCCGCGTTACCCGCACCGGTACCGGTGCAGGCAGTGGCACCCGTTGTAACGCCCGCCCCCGCGGCGGCGACGCCTCCGGCATTCACGCCCCCTGTGACTGCGCCGATAGCGGCGGCAGCGGCGGCGCCCGTGGAACCGGCGGCAAAAATGCCGAAGGCGGAGCCTGCGGCAGCATCGGAGAGCAGGCCTGCGGAGACGGACGACAGCATGTTCCGATCGTTGGAGCAGCCCACGCCAAAGCGCTCCGGAAAGTGGCTATGGCTTACGATCGGGGCGGTGGTTCCGGCGGTTCTTGCCGGTGGATTCTTTCTGACTTCCGGCATGCTGAACCTGCGCCGGCCGGTTATGCCGGCCACCGCCAGCGAAGCCGGGCTGGCACTGAGAATCGAACGGAACGCCGGCGACATCCTGCTCACGTGGAATCGGGATGCGGACGCCATCCGCCGGGCCACGCGGGCCGTGCTGCAGATCTCCGATGGGCCGCAGCAGGAAAACGTGGAGATGGACTTGTCCCAGTTGCGGACGGGCAGCATTGTCTACTCACCCGTGACGAGCGACGTGGTATTCCGGATGGAGGTGTCGGCGGATGGACAGGCGCAGCCTGTGAGCGAAACCGTTCGCGTGTTGCGGACGCGCCCGTCACCTATGCCGGATAGCACGCAACCCGCAGCCGCGCAACCGGCCGGTGTCCCGAAACCGGTGACGTCAGCTGTGGGCGGACCAGAACAGCCGGCAGCGGACACCGCGGGTGTTCCGGCTGACGAGAAGGTTGCATTGGCGCACCCGGTGAAGACGTTTCACGCGGAATCGCTGGCGCAGCGTTTGCGGCCGGCGCGGCCGACCGAGATTCCGGACGCTCCGCTGGTGGCTGCAGTTCCAGCTGCGCGCGTACCGGACGTGAACCTGGGCGGTATCGTGTCCAGCCCGGTGGCGCCTCCGCCTCCGGCGCCCAAGGCGGAACCGGTGAAGAAGGCAGCGCCTGCAGGCGGCCAGGTGCAGCCGGCAGAGCTGATCCGCCGGGTCAATCCCGAGTTCCCCAAGCTGGCGCGTGATGCAGGCGCGGGCGGAACCGTGGAGGTGGTGGCGACTATCGGCACGGATGGGCGCGTGAAGAACGTGCGGGCGGTGAGCGGGAATCCGCTGCTGCGGACGCCGGCGATCGCCGCGGTGAAGCAGTGGATCTACCGGCCGACGATTCTGAACGGGCAAGCGGTGGAATCGGAAACCCGAGTCGTGCTCGACTTCAAGAACGCGCGCTAAGTCCGCCGGCCGCCGCCGCTTATTGCGGCGCACAAATCGCTTTTTGGATTCCGGACCAGGGCCGCTTGGCTTTGCGTCCGGAGTTCTGATGGACCTGCCCCGACTCTCATCTTGCTCAGGCGTGCCGGATCGCTTGCGACTCTTCTATCAATAGCCGCGCACAGCGGCCGTCCGGACTCGGTCGAAACACCAAACCAGGGAAATGTTTCCGGGCAAGCCTTACGCGATGCACTCAATGCTGGTGACGGGTTCGGCTTTGAATGGCTCGGGCTTGGGTAGAAGGGCGTCCAGGATGGCCGCAAGATACTGCGCGAGGCGCTGCACGTCTTCGATTCTGGCACCGGCGGGAGCCAGTTGCGATACCAGCTCGCGGTAATCCCCAGTGAGGCGCGTCGATCCCTCGGCCGCTACATAGCGAGCGACGTCGCGCTTCTGCTGGTCGAAATTAAGGCTGAGCCACGCCTGGAACGCCCGCTGGTGGATCTTCTGCAAAACGCGGGAGGTTTCGGCCTCCCCGTACTGCCGCGCGGATTCGAGATCGTGGTAGATCCCCGTCATGCGGTTGCGGAAGGCGGCGACGAACGTGAGAGTGCCGAAGGCGGTGTTGATCTGGTCCACCTGGTCGCCCCAGTAGTCGGAACACGACTGCGACATGACCGGGATGATCGGGTTGTCCTGTTGCGCCGGCTGGCTGGCGACGGCGGGCGTCGCGGTGGCCTCGGAGTGCGATTCCTCCACGAAGCAGCTTTCGAAGGCGCGATCGAGGATCTCGTCGTTGAGGGCGAACGGAAGCTTCTCGAAATGGATCAGGTTCAACGCGTGGGAGAGAACGTCGCGGGGGTGGCAGCGGCGGAACGGCTTACCCGTGCGGTGGTAGTACTTGTCGATGAAGCGCTGCAGGAGATCGCGCGAGAACGGCAGCCTGCGGGCGGTGCAGAATGACTCGAAGATGCGAATGAACTCATTTTCCGCCGGGCTCTTGAGCAGCATCTTGTATTGGATGCGGCGGAGGAAGGCTTCATCGCCGAGGTCGGCGGGATTGAGGTTGGTGGAGAAAACCAGAAACGTCTCGAATGGGGCGGTCATCTTGCCGCCGGTGAGGAATGTCAGGTAATCGACGCGCCGTTCCATGGGCACGATCCAGCGGTTGAGAACTTCGGCGGGCGTGGCGCGCTGGCGGCCGAAATCGTCGATGAGGTAGATGCCGTTGTTGGCCTTCAACTGGAAGGGCGCTTCGTAAACTTTCGAGGTCTGGTTGTATTGCAGGTCCAGCATGTCGAGCGTAAGCTCGCCGCCGGTGACGATGAACGGCCGTTTGCACTTGGCCCACCGGCGATCAGAAGAGCGCTCGATCGAGATGGATAATGCAGCCGGTTCCTGCTCCGAATCCACGCGCTGGTGATATACGGGGTCGTAGACCTGGACAATGTTGCCCTGACATTCGATGGCATAGGGCACGAAGATCGGCGCGGCGTCCAGGTTGCACAGGGATTCGATGAGAAAGCTTTTGCCGTCGCCGGGCTTGCCGTGTAAGAGGAGCGATGTCGAGGAGCTGATGGCGGGACCGAGCTGTCGCAGAATATTTTCGGTCAGAACCATCCCTTTGAAGGTCTTGGCCAGCGCCTCTTTGGTCAGCCAGCCTTCGCGCGGGCGCTGCTGGCGAACCAGGTTGACATACTGATCCAGGGGAACCGGGGCGGGGCCGCAATATTGGTTGGATTCGAGATAGTCTCGCGCGCGGCTGCGGCCGGATTCGGTAAGCGCAAACATGGCCGCAACGTTGCCCACGCCAAGCGATTTTTTGATCTGCAGGTGATGCCGCAGCGTGAGCAATTCGACGATGCTCTGAATCACGCTGAAACGCAGACCTATGGCGTTGGAGAGATCCTGCCCGTACAGTTCGCCACGGAAATAAAGGATCTTGAGAATGAGGTGCTCGACGACTGATTCAGCCAGGCCGGTTTGTTCGAGGGACTCAGGTTCCGGCGGCGCGATGACATCCATGGCGAGTCTATTGCACCAATTTTCACGTACCCGAATATAGTTGTCTTTGGATATTGCCGTTTCGTGTACGCTGGATATCGTCCTCTCATACGGGATGGTTCCGCCGAGGGACGCGGAGCGTATCGGAGCCCAGTGTGGCGTTGCTGGTGACGAAGTGACCGGGACAGTTCGCTAGAACGGGAAATCTTTCTTTTCCGGCTCGGGGTGAAAGCCGCCGGCGCGGGCCAGGAAACGGTAGGGATTCACTGGCGCGCCGCCGATCCGGACTTCGTAGTGCAGGTGCGGAGCGGTTACGCGGCCGGAACTGCCGACGGCGCCCACGACGTCGCCGCGGCGGACTTCCTGGCCGGCGCGGACATAAATCTTCGAGAGGTGGGCGTAGTACGTTTGCAAACCGCCACCGTGGTCGATCACGATCAGCCGGCCGTAACCTCCGGCGACCCACTCGGCGTGGATCACGATGCCATCGGCCGTGGCACGCACGCCCATACCGGTAGGCGCGCTGATATCGACGCCTTTATGAAACGCGCCTTCACCGGAGAATGGATCCGTGCGCTGGCCGTAGGGACTCATGATGAGGTGGCCTTCCACCGGCCAGATGGTAGGCTCGGCATTCAATTGGCTGAGACGGCGGGACGATTTGCCGGCCAGCATCAGCAGGTTGGCCTGTTCCAGCACGTCGTAGTCCTGTACGCTCTCGGCGAAGGACGGCACTAACTTGCCTTCCGCCGCGATATCGGCCGGACCTTCCAACTTCTGTTTAATGCCGAAGGCGATGGTCACCTCCTTGGCATAAAGCTGAAGGCTGGCCAGTTGATCGTTCTTCTGGCTGACGACGTTCTCCAGGCTTTCGTAGCGGGTGCGGAGATTATCGGCCTCGCGCTTGAGAGCGTTGTAATTGGCCACCTTCCAGGCCATGCGGGCATAGCTGGCTACGAAACCGAAGAAGGAGAAACAACCGAGCAGAGCAAAAGCCAGAATGGCGTACACAGCCTGGTGCGGAATATGAATGCGGCGGAGCCTGCCGCGCAGCGAATGGGCTACGACTACTACGAAATATTCCTGTTTCATAGTCTCTCCGGCCGGACGGCAGATACGAAGGCGGAGCACCTTCGCTGCAACCCGGTAGGGGCTATTTTATTAAGGTAACCGCGATTCTGCCCCGACCGGCCATAATCAGCGCGACCGGGGAATTTGCAATTCTGCCCCAGCCGGCCAGAATCGGGCCGACCGGGGACCCCGCAATTGGCGAATTCATGACTGTACCAAGTCACGGACCGTGTGTCAAGCCTGAGATTTGATTGCAAGTTATTGAAAAATATGGTAGTATTCAAACCGATCGTGGCCTCGCGAATTCCTGGCACCTTGTTTTTGCAGAATCTGGTAGAGCGGCGGACGCTGCTGTTCCAACTGGTGCGGCGGGATTTCGAGCAGCGGTTTATCGGCTCCGCCATGGGTTGGATCTGGGGCGTGATCCACCCATTAGTCTTGCTCTTGAGCTGGACTTTTGTTTTCCAGTTTTGTTTGAAGCAGACGGTTCCGGACGGAGAGGACACGAAGAATTACCCGCTCTTTTTATTTGCCGGCATGCTGCCTTGGCTGCTGTTCAGCGAAACCGTGCAGCGGTCGGCATCCAGCCTGTTGGACCAGGGGAACCTGATCACGAAGACAGTTTTTCCTTCCGAGATGATTCCGGTGTCGGTTTTTCTGTCGACGCTGGTCAGCCACCTGCTCGGGCTGGGGCTGATGATTGCAGCCGCCGGCGTTTTTCTGAACCAGATCAGCGTTTTCGTGCTGCTGCTGCCGGTCTACATACTGGTTATCGGCTTTTTTGCCGTGGGCATTAGCTGGGTGGTGGCGAGCCTGCACGTTTTTTTGCGGGACACGGCGCAGGTAGTGAGCGTGCTGCTGTTGTTCTGGTTCTGGATGACGCCGATTTTCTTCGCCGAGCGGTCATTCCCAAGTTGGGCGCGGATCGCACTCCTCGCAAACCCGTTCTACTACGTGGTGCGGGCGTATCGCAGGCTGTTGCTGGGATCGGCGGCGCCGAGCCTGCACGATCTGGCGATTGTGACCCTCTACGGCGCTGTCGCATTCGTGCTGGGCGGCCTGTTTTTCCGCCAGATGAAGCGCGGCTTCGCAGACGTACTTTGATGGGGACCGGGGGCCCGGGACCGGGGGCCGGGGTGGCTGGCACGGGAAAAGACGGGTGTCCCAGATTCATCAGGAGCACTCGCAGACGAGATCCGGATGTGCCATCGACAAAACCGAAGAGCATCGCCCCGGCCCCTCGTCCCAGGTCCCCGGCCCCCGTATTTCTGCTAGCGTAAGGTTGATGACATCGAAAGAGATCCTCGCTTTCATTACCGAGATCGGGCTGGTGCCGATCGTGCGCTGCTCCAGCGCGGAAGGCGCGATTGAAACCGTGGCGGCGTTGTACCGTGGCGGGATTCGCGCGGCCGAGATCACGATGACGGTTCCCGGAGCGATCCACGCTCTCGAGAAGTGCGCCGATCGGTTCGGAAGCCAATTGGTACTGGGCGCGGGCACTGTGCTGGATACGGAGACGGCGCGGGCGTGCATGCTGGCGGGGGCGGAATTTTTCGTGACGCCCAGCCTGCGGGTGGCGACCATCGAGTTGGCCAAGCGGTATTCGAAGGTGATCTGTCCCGGCGCTCTTACCCCGACCGAAGTGCTGGCAGCGTGGGAAGCGGGCGCGGACGCGGTGAAGATTTTCCCGGCGGGGAACGTGGGCGGCGCCAAGTACATCAAGGCGCTGAAAGGGCCTTTCCCGCACATCGAAATGGTGCCGACCGGCGGCGTCAATTTGGAAACCATCGGCGACTTTCTCAAAGCCGGCGCCTGCGCCTGCGGCGTGGGCGGCGAATTGGTAGATAACAAGACGGTTGCAGAAAAACGCTTCGACATAATTGAAGACCGGGCGCGCAAGTACCTCGCGGCCATCGCCAAGGCGCGCTCGGAAATGCAAGCGGCAGCAGGAGCCTGAAGGCAGGGATGGGGGGTTAGGGATTGGGGATTGGCGCGCGGCCTTCCGGTTCACGGATGGCGGTTGCGAACCCTGGCGGTTTCCGGGGAAGGCGGGTTCCAGTGGAATGCTCTGGGCCAATCCCTAATCCCCAACCCCTAATCCCCGTCAATTGCTACACTAATAGATTCAATATGGCCGTCAGCAAAGAACTGCTGGAAATCCTTGTCTGCCCCGTCTGCAAAGCCGGTTTGGATCTGAAACCGGACGGGAGCGGCCTGAAATGTGTGGAGTGCCGCCGCGTGTATCCGATTCGGGACGATATTCCGGTGATGCTGGTGGACGAGGCCAAGATAGAAGAATAGGCGGGCGGTCGGCAGGGCGGCAGGGCGCTTTCGGGCGCCCCGGATCGGCGGACCAGCCCTGTGCGGATCCCGAGCAGCACGGTCATGCCAGATTGCCGGAGAACGGATTCCATATTGGCGTCGATGCCCCCACAGAGCCGGGTTGCAGTGCTAAGGCTGCGCTCGCTGGGCGATTGTGTGCTGACCACACCGGCGCTGGAGATCCTGCGGCGGACGCGTCCGGACGTTCGGATCGGCGTGGTGGTGGAGCAGCGGTTCCGCGGCATTTTCGATGGCAATCCGGATGTGGCCGAGCTGTTACCGCCGGAAGCGGAGGCGGTCCGGCACTTTGCGCCGTGGGTGTGCCTCAACCTGCACGGCGGAACCAGAAGCGCCTTGATTACCGCGCTTTCGGGCGCGCCCATCCGCGCCGGATTCGCTCATTTCCGCTACCGCATGGCGTATAACGTGCGCATTCCGCGCGCGCAGGAAATCCTGGGAGTCGAGCGGAAGGTGCACACGGCCGAACACCTGGCCAGCGCCATGTTTTACCTGGGCGCGGAGCGAGGCGACGTGCCGCGGGCAAAGCTGGGGCCGGGGGCTGGGGACCGGGGGCCGGGGAGGCTTTCGGTCATACACGCCTGTGCGGCTACCGCCGAGAAGACCTGGCCGGCGGAAAATTTTCTCAAGGTGGCGGAGCAATTGGAAGGCTCCGGGCTGGAGCCCGTTTTTATCGGCGGCGCGGCGGATGACCTTTCGCCCTTTCGGCATTACCGCACCCTGCAAGGAGCGTCGCTGCCCGAAATCGCGAAGCTGATGGGTGAGGCAGCGCTTTTCGTAGGGAACGATTCCGGGCCGGCGCACATGGCAGCTGCGGCGGGGCTGCCCGTCGTGGTGATCTTCAGCACGTCCGATCCCGAAATTTGGGGGCCGTGGCGGACGGCGGGAGAAGTAGTCCGCGCGCCGGCTGCGGCGGAACAGGTCATACAAGCGGTGGGGCGTCTGCGGGTGGCGGCATGAGGAAGTCTTCGGCAGGGCGGCGTATCGCCTCCGGCGAAGCGGCGGCATCCAGTAAACCTATCGCACGGTCAGATGGTGTCGCCGGGGAATTGTTCCGGTTGCTGGCCTACGCGAAGCGCTACGTGCCGCACCTGTTCGGCTCGGTGGTGCTGATGGCGATGGCCGGGGCCGCGCAGGGCGCGCTGGCGTTGCTGCCGCGTCCGATTTTCGACCGTGTGCTGACTTCCGCCCGGCCGCAAGGGCCGGCACCGCTCCTGGCCAAGCCGGTGTTCGGACACCAGATTTACCTGGAACAGATTGTCCCCCTGCATGGGCGCAGCGTGTGGTTCATGGTGGCGTTTGCGCTGGTCGGGGCGTTCTTGCTGAAGGGCATTTGCGATTACGTCGGCAATTATCTGATCAGCTACGCCGGCTTCTCGTCGGTGACGGACTTGCGCAACGCGGTCTTCGACAAAGTGCTGCGCAAGGGCGCGGATTTCTTCGAGGCGCATTCGACGGGCCGGCTGATGTCGTCGATCATGAACGACATCGACAAGGTGCAGCTGGCTACGTCGCAGATGCTGGCGGATTTTTTCCGGCAGTTGTTCAGTGCGCTGGCGCTTCTGTTCGTCCTGGTGAGCACGGATTGGAAGCTCGCGGCCGTGAGCCTGACCATCCTGCCGGCGGTGATGCTGCCGGTGACGCGCATCGGCCGGCGGATCCGGCGGACCAGCCGGGGCGCGCAGGACCGGCAGGCGGAGCTGAACCAGATTCTGGAAGAAACGCTGAGCGGCCACATGGTGGTGAAGGCGTTCGGCGCGGAGACGTACGAATCGCGGAAGTTCCGGGATACGGCGCAGAAGCTGCTCAAGAGCAACGTGCGGTACATCCTGCAGCAGGCGCTCTCCTCGCCGCTGATGGATTTCATCGGCCTCGTTATGATTCTGGCGCTGTTGACGTACGCGCGCGCCAACATTAAGACGGGCAATATCAGCGCGGGCGACTTCGTCAGTTTCGTGGTGGCGCTGTTGCTGCTGCTGGAGCCGCTGAAGCGGCTGGTGGGAATCCAGAATATTTTCCAGCAGGCGCTGGGGGCGTCGCAGAAGGTCTTCGAGTATCTGGACCACGAAGAGACGATCGTCGAGCAGCCCGGCGCGGCGCGGCTGGCCGGCTTCCAGGAGGGGATCGCCTTCGATTCCGTTTCATTCCACTATGGCAGTGTGCCGAACGGGTTCGAGCTGCGGGACATCTGCCTGGAGGTGAAAGCGGGAGAAGTGGTGGCGCTGGTGGGGCCGAGCGGGGCGGGGAAGACCACGCTGGCGTCGCTGGTTCCGCGTTTCCACGATGTGACCCGTGGAGCGCTGCGCGTGGACGGCCGCGACATTCGCGAGCTGAGCCTGACATCGCTGCGGGCGCAGATCGGTCTGGTGGCGCAGGAGACGTTTCTGTTCAACGACACGGTGGCGAGCAACATCGCATACGGGCGGCCCGACGTGGGGATGGCCGATATCCGGAGGGCGGCGGAGACGGCGCTGGCGCACCAGTTTATCGAGCGGCTTCCGGAAGGCTACAATACGATGATCGGCGACCGGGGAACGAAATTGAGCGGCGGGCAGCGGCAGCGGCTGGCGATTGCCCGCGCGCTGCTCAAAAACGCGCCGATCCTGATTCTCGATGAAGCGACCTCGCACCTCGATAGCGAATCGGAGATGCTGGTGCAGCGCGCGCTGCAAATCCTGATGGAACGGCGCACGGTGATCGTGATCG
>DATJMP010000015.1:0-5998 GCA_035508655.1 Bryobacteraceae bacterium | reverse complement strand
GGCCTTGACGATCGGCGGCCCTTCTTCGATCCGCCGCGTCAGCGGCTTCTCCACGTACACGTCTTTGCCGGCGTTGAGCGCATCGATCGCAATGGCCGCGTGCCAGTGGTCGGGCACGCCGATCAGCACGGCATCCACTTCTTTCAGTTCGAGCAGCTTGCGATGGTCGGTGAACGACCGCGCGCGCGGCGAGGTCTGCTTCACTTTGTCGATCTGCACGGAGTAGATATCGCACACGGCCGCCAGATCCACGGTGTCCGTTTTCAGAAAATTGCCCAGGTCGCCGCGGCCGCGCTCGCCCGCGCCGATCAGTCCGAGTTGCACGCGCTCGTTGGCCCCGTAAACGCGCGAATTGGAAAGCGCGGTGGCGGCCGAAACGGCCGAAGCGCCGCGCAGAAAGCTGCGGCGGGGAATGCCGGTTTCAGACATGCCTAGATTATATGATGTGGCAGAGCGGAACAGGCGATGGCTGGTGGCAGGCCCGCTTATCTCCGCGCCTGGCTTACCAGCGAATTGAACTCCGCATACGCAATCCCGGTCAGGCTTCCCTGCCCGGTCAGGATCGCTTTCGCGTCCGTCCCGTCCAGTTTGGCGCTGTACACGTTGCCGCCCAGGTCGGTGTAGAACATCCGGCCGTGTTTGAGATCGAGCGCCATGCCGATCCCTTCCTTCAGACCGCTCACCAGAATCTGCACCTGGCCTTTACCATCCGCGGGGGCACGGTTCACGGTGTTGCCCCGCGGCGGATCGCCCCGGTCGGTCCAGTACAGCATCCCGTGGGCGATGTCGATATCGAGATCGATCGGCTCCGGCAGCCCCGTATAAAGCGTCTCGATATCGGTGCGGTGGGCCGGATCTTCGCCCTTTCGCATCTCGATCGGCGCGCGCCGGACCACGCCAAGGTTGGCGTTGTTGCCACCCTTCTGCGTCCAGTAGACCTTGCCGTGCTCGGGATCGACCGCGATCCCCACGCACCAGTTGCGCGCGTCCTTGCGGGCTTCATCGCCGCTGCCGGCTTCGACGAGTGTTTCCACTTGCGAGCCGTCCAGGTTCGACCGCATCACGCGCATGCCCTCGCGGTCCGACCAGTACAGCTTGCCGTGCGCCTTGTCCAGCTTGAGTTGCTTGGGCGTGAACGTTCCGCCGGCCGGAACGATGGTGACGGGGTCGTGGCCATTCAGTTCCATGCGCTCTACCGAGCCGTCATCCACGCTGACCTTCCCCATATTGGTCCAGTACAGCAGGCCCGCGGCGGGATCCACCGCGATGCCGTCCATGCCGGTGCGATGTCCCTCCAGCAGGACCTTTAAATCGGTGCCGTCGGGATTGGCGGAGAGCACGCGGCCCTCGCGCAGATCGAGGTAGAAGATCCGGTCCGCGGCGCCCGCCGAACAGGCCAGAGCCGCGCACATTGCCACAGAGAGCATCCGGAATGTCATGACAGCGATTCTACCCCCATCGGCAGGGATTGTGATAGGCTGTTTGGACGCTCCTTCAGTAAACAACTGTTACGGAACCAAATGAGGGGAAAGTCAGTTAGAATCTTCATCCTTGCGGCTATGGGCGCGTGCGCGCTGGGCGCGGCTGACCAGCCGATCGCCTATTCGCACAAGCAGCACATCGCCCTCGGCTTGCAGTGCCTCGACTGCCATATTGACGCTGATACGGGCGCAGCCGCTACCATTCCATCGGTGCGCAAATGCATGCTTTGCCACGCCAAGATCGGAACGGACAAACCGGAAATCAAGAAGCTCGCCGCCTACGCCGCCGCGAACCGCGAGGTGCCGTGGCAGCGGGTGTACGGCTTTCCTAGCAGCGCCCTGGTAAAATTCCAACACGCGCCGCATATTCGCGCGAACGTCGCCTGCGCCACGTGCCACGGCGACATGACACAAGCCACCACTGCCCAGGTACTGGTCCATCACAACATGGGCACCTGCCTCACCTGCCACCGCCAGAACAAAGCCTCGGAGGATTGCGCCACATGTCACTACTAGGCGCTTGGGGCCGGGGACCGGGGGCCAGGAGGCGAAAATCGGGGATCGGAGGGTGTCGGTAAATGGACCGGCGCGGATTTTTCAAGATTCTTTCGGCCACTTCGGCCGGCGCTTTGGCCGCCGGCTGCGGGCACAAAAGCGATGCCCTCATTCCAATGCTTGTCAAGGAGGACGAACTTGTCCCCGGGCAGGAGGAATGGCGCCCGGCGGTCTGCACCGCCTGCGCCGCCGGATGCGGCACCATCGTCCGCATCATGGAAGGTACCCGCACCATCCAGCGGAACGGCGAGACCTGGCACGAACGCATTGCCGCTGTGAAGAAAGTCGAAGGCAACCCGCTCGACCCCGTCAGCGGCGGCCGCTTGTGCGCGCGCGGGCAGGCGACGGTCCAGGGCCTCTACCACCCGGCCCGTTTACGGGGCCCCGTGAAGCGTACGGGCGAGCGCGGCAAAGCGCAGTTCGCACCCATCTCCTGGGATGAAGCGATTTCCTCGGCGGCCCAGGCGTTGGCAAAAGCGGCGCGCGCCAGGATCGCCATCTTCGCCGGCCCCGAAACCGGCAGCCGGTCGCGTGCCCTGGAAAGCTTCGCGCAGGCGCTGGGCTCCCCCGCTCCCGCCGTCTGTTCGCTCACCGGCGGCGCGGTAGAGCGAAAGGCGGCCGAAGACGTGTTCGGCTGGAAAGGCCTGCCGGTCTACGATCTGGCACACGCCCGCGCCGTGGTCGGAGTCGGCGCCGACTTCCTGGGCGGATGGGTCTCGCCGGTCTGGTATGCACGCCAGTTCGGACAGTTCCGCCAGGGACGGCCAGGCGTGCGCGGATTGTTTCAACACGCCGAGTCCCGCCTCTCCACCACCGCTGCCGCCTCCGACCGCTGGCTGCCGCTTCGACCCGGAACGGAACCACATTTCCTCGCGGCGCTGGGACGCCTGCTCCTCGATGCCGGCGCCGCTCGTAACCACGAGGCCGCTCCGGTCTTCGCTTCGGCCGACGTGCACGCCCTGCTGACCATTTGCGGCCTGGAAGAGCGCCGCGCGCGACAGGCAGCGCAGATGCTGGCGGAATCGGATGCGCCGTTGGTCCTTGCCGGCGCTTCCGTCGTCCACGCCAATTCGCTCGAAGCCATTACCCTTTCGCACCATCTCAACTGGATGCTTGGCAATATCGGGAAGCCCGGCGGTGTGCTGCCGCCAGCGGCCGAATCGCCGGCGCGCAGCTATCGCGCTTCCGAGGCCCTGGCCAATGCGCAGGCCGTGATCCTCGCCGGCGGCAACCCGGCGGCGACCCTGCCCGGCGGCGCCGCTTCGCTCGGCCGCGCCGAAACCATCATCAGTTTCGCCGGCCACGTCGACGAATCCACCGCCCACGCGGACCTCATTCTTCCCGACCACCACGCACTCGAATCCGAATTGGCCGGACTGCCCGCCGTGGTATCGCGGGCGGGCGCCGCCGTGGCCGTTCCGTTCATTCGTCCGCTCTACGATACCCGGGCCGCGGAAAGGTCTCTGGCCGATATTGCCGGCAAACTCGGCGCCAAGTACGAGCCCGCGGGCCTCAAGGATTTTCTGCCCAAGGAAGCCAATTTCGACGACGCTCTGCGCGACGGCGGCTGGTGGGCCGGCGCCCCACAACCCGACGCCAAGGCCGTCCCCTCGAAACTCCCCGCCGCGCCGGTGCTGGAAGCATCCGCTGCGCCTGTCGGCGATCTGCCCTTCGCTTTTCAGGCGTATCCATCCGTGCAATTTCACGACGGCTCCGGTTCCCACCTGCCCTGGTTGCAGGAATTGCCGGACCCGGCATCCAGTTCCATCTGGGGGCTGCCCGTGGAAATCGATCCGCAGACCGCACAGCATCTAGGCATCGCCAACGGCGACGTGGTGCGGGTGGAGTCCCCACACGGCGCGCTGGAAGCGCCCGTTTATATCCATCCCGGCGCTATCCCCGGCGTGGTCAGCATGGCGTTGGGGGATGGCAAATCCAATCCCGTTTCCGTTCTCGCGCCGGCCTTCGATTCCGCCACCGGCGTGCCGCTCACCGGCGGAACCCGTGTGAAACTCGCGCGCGTCGGGCCGCGCCGCGATTGGATCCAGTTTGCGGCGCCCGACCGCGAAGAAAGGGGCTTCGATCACCGATAATGGAACACCGCTGGGGAATGGCCATCGACCTGGACCGCTGCACGGGCTGCGAAGCCTGCGTGGTGGCCTGTCATGCCGAAAACAATCTGCCCGTTTCCACGCCCGAACAGGCCGCCGTGGGACGCGCCGTGCACTGGATCCGCGTGGACCGCTATTACGAAGGCACGTTTCCGGATATCCAGGTGAAGTACCGGCCTGTGCTCTGCCAGCAATGCGACGAAGCGCCCTGCGAGCCCGTCTGCCCGGTCTACGCCACGTATCACAATCCGGAAGGCTTGAACGTGCAGGTGTACAACCGCTGTGTCGGCACTTTCTATTGCGCCAACAACTGCCCGTACACGGTTCGCTTTTTCAACTGGTTCGCGCCGGAATGGCCGGAGCCGCTGCAGCTCCAGCACAATCCGGATGTCGCCATCCGTCCCAGCGGCGTGATGGAAAAGTGCACGTTCTGCATCCAGCGCGTCAAGCGCGCCAAGGAGGACGCGGCCGAAGACGGCCGTAAGCTGGCCGATGGCGACGTAAAGCCTGCTTGCGTCCAGTCCTGCCCGGCCGAAGCCATGGTGTTCGGCGATTTGAACGACCCCAACAGCCGCGTCTCGCAGCTCGCGGAAAGCGGCCGGGCGACGCGCTTTCTGGAAGAGCTGGGCACCAAGCCCAAAGTCTTCTATCTCGAGAAGGTGAAATGATGGCTACCGCACCGGAGCTGCTGCCTTATGAGCGAATCCGCGAGGATCTCTTCCGACCTCTCTCGGGCGTGAGCCGCCGCTATGTGGTGGCCACCATTGCCGCCTTTATCGTCGGTGCGGCGGGGCTGCTGGCCTGGTGCTACCAGCTCTATCGCGGCATGGGTGTCACCGGCCTGCACCGTCCGATTTTCTGGGGCTTTTACCTCGTCGATTTCGTTTTCTGGATCGGCATTTCGCATGCCGGCACGCTGATTTCCGCCATCCTGCGTCTCACCAATGCCACCTGGCGCAAGCCGGTGACCCGCGCCGCCGAAGCCATCACCGTTTTCGCGCTCATGATCGGCGGCATGTTCCCTATCATTCACCTGGGCCGCGCCTGGCTCTTCTTCTGGCTTTTTCCGTACCCGAATTCCCGGCTGCTCTGGCCCAACTTCCGTTCTCCCCTGCTCTGGGACGTCACCGCCATCAGCACCTATCTGACCGGCAGCATCATTTACCTCTATCTGCCCCTCATCCCGGATCTCGCCCAGCTTGCCGAGCAGCATATCAGTCCTTTCCGCCGCAAGCTATACCGCGTGCTATCGCTCGGCTGGGTGGGCAATGACCGCCAGTGGCACGCCCTGGAGCGCGCCATGAAGCTGAGCGCGTGCAGCATCCTGGCCGTGGCGATTTCGGTTCACACCGTGGTGGCGTGGGATTTCGCCATGAGCATCGCGCCTATGTGGCACAGCACCATCTTCGGCCCGTATTTCGTCAGCGGCGCTATCTTCAGCGGCATCGCCGCTCTCATCCTGGTGATGGCTTCGCTGCGCAAGCTGCTCGGCCTGGAGAGCTATCTCACCCAGCATCACTTCAACCAGTTGTCCAAGCTGCTCCTTTTGATGAGCCTGCTTTGGGTCTACTTCACCTTCGCGGAAAACCTGACCGTGTGGTACGGCAACGATCCCAGCGAAATGGCGGTTTTCGGCGCCCGCACCCGCGCCGCTTATGCCCCGATCTTCTGGACCATGGTCTTCCTCAACAGCATCGTCCCGCTCGTCCTGCTGGGCATTCACCGGTTGCGCAGCATCCGCACCGCCTGTATCGCCTCCGCGTGCGTCGTCGTCGGCATGTGGCTGGAACGGTTCATCATCATCGTTCCCACGCTGACCAATCCCCGGCTGAACGCGGCTACTTCCAGCTA
>DATJMP010000014.1:0-3254 GCA_035508655.1 Bryobacteraceae bacterium | reverse complement strand
TGCTCCACGCCGCGGCCGAGGGCGCGGCAGCTCAGCAGGAACGTATCCACCGCCAGCGCAGTCTCCGTGCTGCGGAAAATGACGGCGCCGCACAGGCCATAGGTCCCGAAGCGGTCGTGCACGTCGACCACCAGGACTTCGCAATCCTGCAAGGCCAGGACGGCCGCCTCGTCGCGCCGGACGAGCGTCGCGTTCATCTGGTTGGTGCGCTGCGTAAGCTGCGCCACGCGGGCCGCCTGCGCCGGCGTCATCGGATTGATGGAGACGCGAAGATCGAGCGAGGCCAGGAATTCCTCCAGGCTGCCGGCGGAGCGTATGGCGCGGGTGCGCTCGGCATTCTGCTGGTAGAATTCGGCGCGGGCGCGGTCCTCGGCGGTGAGGCGGGTGCGGTCGAATGCCCAGACGTGCCGCAGAAATTCGGGAATGTCGGCCGGGTCGGCAGGCAGTGCGAGCGCCAGCACGTCGGGCGCGCCGGCCTGCGCTTCGGTGCATTCCTTCGGGTTATCGTCCACCAGGATGAAACTGTCGAGTCCCAGGCCAAGCTCTTCGGCCAGTGCGGCGAGGTTCGCGCCCTTCGATTCCCAGTTGATGCGGCGGGCGGCGAAATCGCCGAGGCCGAGCGGCATTTCGGGATGGGCGGCGAAGGTGTCGAGCACGTCCTGCTCGTTGTTCTTGCTCATCAGCGCCAGCAGCATGCCTTCGCGTTTGCGCTCCGCCATGAACTGCTGCAGAGCGCGGCGGGGCGCATCCAGCACGACGCCGGCGGGGCCCTCCTCACCGCAGATGCCGGCCCACAGGGTGTCGTCACAATCGAGCGCGATTGCTTTGTACGGCGGGTTCGAGATGGCGTGAATTTTGCGCGCGATGGCGGTTGCAAGCGCAGCGAAAAATTCGGGCGTGTAGGGCAGGCGGCCGAGTTCATCGGCGTGAGTGTCGTAGACTTCGGCCACCGGATAGAGCGCCTGCACCTCGCACGGGCTGATCAGGTGGACGGCAGGCAGGCTTTCCAGACCGGTGCGTACGATCGCTTCCGCTGCGGTTTCGACGGGCGGGCAGATTACCAGAATCAGCGGCGAGGGGAATGCGGAGGCGGCACGCACGGCATCCACCAGCCGGTGGGCTTCAGCATCGATGCCGGGGTCCTCGGCAAACCCGCTTCCGGTTTGCCGGGGTGGGATGGTCGCCTCGCGCCAGTCGGCGAAACGCACCAGAGCCACGTTGAAGCCGCGGTTGCGCGCGAACAGGCCGGAGCGATCGAGAAGCTGCTGGAAAACCTGGTTGTACGCGGCGAAGCGCAGAGCAGGATCGAGGCCCAGCTCCCCGGCCCAAAACCCGAGGACGGGCTGGATGGCTTCGGCGGTGAAAGTGGCGCTCAGGGCGATCGTGCGACCGTCGTCGGGCATGAAACTCCATTATAGGAGCGAGGCAGCAGGAATCAGGCGGGCGAAGCGCCTTACCGGCCCGGTCTGCGGCCCAAGTTACAATTGGGATCAATGTGGAAGTTTGCAGTTTTTGCGCTGATTTTGGCGCCGGCTTTTGCCCAAAAACAGCCGGTCACGATGGACACGCTCAACCAGGGTGGACGCGGAGGCGGAGGACGCGGCGGAGCGGCGGTATGGGCGCCGGACGGCCGCAGGTTCGTCACGCGTGCGGGACGGAACCTCGCTTTGTATGACGTGGCCACGCAGAAACTGCGGACGCTGGTCTCCACCCAGGCCATCGATAACGCGGCGGTCCGGACACCGGACGGCGATGGGCCGATGGATTGGACCAACCGCCGCGCGCGCGTAGGCGGGATGGAATGGACGGCGGATGGCAAATCCCTGCTGTACGATTCCGGCGGCGACCTGTTCCTGATCGACGTGGCGGGCGGCAAATGGGACCAGCTCACGCGCACGCCGGAAGCGGAGCTGGACGCCACACTTTCCCCCGACGCCAAAATGGTGGCCTACCGGCGCGGCTGGGATCTTTACGCGATGGACCTGGCCACGAAGAGCGAAACGCGGCTCACCACGGGCGGAACGGAGCTGGTGCGCAACGGCGCGCTGGACTGGGTCTATCCGGAGGAGCTGGATCTGCCGACCGCGTTCTGGTGGTCGCCGGATTCCAAATCCATTGCCTATCTCCAATTCGATCTCCGGCACGAGCCGGTGATTCCCCACGAAGACCTGTTGCATACGCGCGCGGTTTACGAGCCGGAACGGTATCCGCAAGCCGGTGAGCCGAACGCCACGCTGCGCATGGGGGTGGTCGCTGCTTCGGGCGGCGAAACGCGCTGGTATGAGTTGGGCGATACCGAGCGTCAGTACCTGATCGCCCGCGCCGGCTGGCTACCGGATGGGCATAGCCTGTACGTGCTGCGCCTCAATCGTGTGCAGAACGGCGACGAGCTGTTTTCACTCGACCTCGCCACCGGCGCGCGCACCACCATTTTTCAGGAATCCGACCCGTACTGGATCAACCTGCACGGCGATGTGCGGTTTTTGAAAGACGGCAAGCATTTTCTCTGGACCAGCGAACGCGATGGCTTTCGCCACATTTACCTGTACTCGAACGACGGCAAGGAAGTGAAGCAGTTGACCAAAGGGCAGTGGGAGGTAACGGCAATCGATGGCGTGGACGAGGATGCCCACCGCATCTTCTACACTTCCACCGAGCCCACCGAGCTGGAGCATCATCTGTACAGTATCGATTTTTCGGGCGGCGACAAGCGCGCGCTGACGCCCGCGCCGGGCATGCACACGATTTCGATGGCGGCCAACGGCGCCCATTACCTCGACACGTACTCCAGCCTGACGGATCCGCCGCGGACGGTGCTGTGCTCGGGCGATGGCAAGCAGGTGGCGGTCTACCGCGAGGCGGACCGGTCGCCGATCGACCGGTTCGTCATTCTGCCTACGGAGATCGTGGAGTTCAAGGGCGCGGACGGCACGCCGCTCTACGGGCGGCTGATCAAGCCGGCGGGATTCGAGGCGGGAAAGCGGTACCCGGTGGTGGTGACGGTGTACGGCGGGCCGGGCGTGGCGCTGCCGGTGCGCAATTCGTGGCAGGGCATCAATCTCGACCAGGTGCTGGCGCAGAAGGGATACGTGGTGTGGCAGGCGGAAAACCGCGGCGGCATGGGGCGCGGCCACGCGTTCGAGACTGGGATCTATCACCGGCTGGGCCAGATCGAGCTGGCCGACCAGGTTGCCGGCGTGAAGCACCTCGTCGATATAGGGATCGCCGACCCGGCGCGCATCGGCATTCACGGC
>DATJMP010000013.1:0-5985 GCA_035508655.1 Bryobacteraceae bacterium | reverse complement strand
ACCTTCGGCGGATTGAATGACAATCGGTTGCCCCTGGCCGTGCGCGATCCGCAGATCCTGCATATTCAGGGCCCTGCGCAGCCGATTCCGCGTCAAGAGCCGGTCTTCGAACGCCAGAGCCTGAAGATGATATTCGTGATGCTCCCCGACTTGCTCGGTTCGAAGGTTATCGACGCTATACGTCTGGCAGATCGCCGAAAATCCCGCGCGCTTCATTTCGCTGGCGAGATCGAGATCCGCATCCGGCGCGGCGCCCGGCGGGTCGTTGATGAACCGGATCTGCACGTGGCTATGCATGTCGACCGCGATCGTCCGACCTACGATTTGCGCCGCGCGCGGGTCCACCTCGGCCGATCCGAGCCGCCCCGGGCCGAGCAGCATGGCGCCGCCCGCTCCCGCCGCGGCCGATATGAAGTCACGCCTCGAACGGTTCGACACTTCGCGTCCCATCAGCACCCCCTGCATATCAATCTCTCCCAATCGAAGGCCAGGACCGAACTATACCAGAACCCGCCCGCAATGCCGGCGCCGCATCGGTTCCTCCGCCAGGCCGCCCATCGCCGCCGCTTATAATCGTCTTCATGTCATCTCGCCTCGGCCGCATCATCCCGGCATTCCTGCTTTTCTCCGCTCTCTCCTCCGCCGGGGACGGCTGGTACGAGGCCCGCCGCGTTCCCGCATCCTGGCAGCGCGACCGCATCGCCGATCTCGCCGCCCACCGCCGCGCCGTCATGGACCGCATCGGCCCGCAGGGCGTGCTCGTCCTCTTCGCCGCCGAGGCCCGCAATTATGCCGGCGACGTGGATTGGCCCTACCGCCAGGAAAACGATTTCTACTACCTCACCGAACTCTCTCAGCCCGGCGCCGCGTTGGTCCTGGTGCCCGGCGGCGATTCTCTCCGCGAATTCCTCTTCCTCCCGCCCTCCAACCCCGCCCAGGAGATGTGGACGGGCCACATCCTGACGGCCGATGAAGCCCGCCGCATTTCCGGCATTCAGCAGGTCTTCGATCTCCGAAGGCTCGGCGAATTCCTCCGCCTGCTTGCCCCGCAATCGGGCGAAGCCTTCGAGCCCAAACTGCCGCCCGCGCCTCGCGGGGCCGCTATCGGGCCAGCTCCGCCGCTGCCCGAGGAGATCGCCGCCCGGTTCCGCGCCGTCCGCGAGCGTAGCGTCCACGGCGAAACCCACATCTATCTTCTGGACCGTGGCGCGGCCGAACACCAGCGCGAGATCGACCTGGCATCCAAGCTCGCTACTCTCTCGCCGATGCTCCCCGTCGAAGATGCCACCGCTGTGTTCTCTACGCTCCGCGCCGTCAAATCGCCGCGCGAAACCGACCTCCTCCGCCACGCCATTGACATCACTGCCGAAGGTTTCGAGCGCGCCTACGCCCTGGCTGCGCCGGGCATGCCGGAATACGAAATCCAGGCCCAGCTCGAGTTCACCTTCCTCCGCCGCAACGCCCACTGGGGTTACCCCTCGATCATCGGCTCGGGTGCCAACGCCACCACGCTCCACTACGAAACCAATCGCGACATCATGCCTGCAGGCGGCCTGCTCCTCATGGACGCCGCCGCCGAATTCGATGGCTATAGCGGCGATGTCACCCGCACCATCCCCCTCAGCGGCAAATTCACGCGCGAGCAGGCCGAAATCTACCGCCTGGTCTGGCAGGCGCAGCAGGCCGCCATCACTGTAGCCCGCCCCGGCCACAAAACCGGTCCGGGCGGCCCGGAAAGCCTCCAGGGCGCCGCCGCCGAAATCTTCAAGCGGGGCCTCTTCCAACTTGGCCTGATAACGGACCCCTCGAGCGACCGCGAGTTGCGTATCTGGTTTCCCCACGGCATCAGCCACTCCATCGGCCTCAACGTCCATGACCCCAGCCCAGCCGAACTCCAGCCCGGCATGGTCGTGACTGTCGAGCCCGGCCTCTACTTCCGCCTCGACGCTCTCGACAACCTGCCCAAGACCGACGAAAATGCCCGCTTCATCGCCGCCATTCGTCCCGTGTTTGAGAAGTACAAAGGCATCGGCGTCCGCATCGAAGACGACGTCCTCATCACCTCCGGCGCGCCCGAAGTGCTCTCTTCCGTTATCCCCTCGAAACTCGAAGACGTCGAACAGACCATCGCCCGCCTCCACGCGCGCCTTCGGACCACGCCGCTGCCATAGAGCGCAATTCTTGCCCGAATCCCCCGCAGCATCGCCGGCAGGGACTCCGGGATTCACCCCGCTCCTCCATTCTGCCTTTTTGACATAGGTTCGGACTCAGGTCGAAACTTTTGTAAACTGGCGTCGCAGTCCGTGGCACGCGCCGGCGTCGGTGGTGCCCGAATGTCTTTTGCTTCAGGGGTTTATCGCGGGCCCAAAAGCAATCGCAGGAATGGTACCGTAACTGCACGCAAACGATAGCCAATGGCCGGCGATGGTTCGCTGGCGTGACAAAATTTAGGATTTTAAGGTCTAAAAAACAATTTGGAGTCCTCATATGACGAAGTTCCTGAGAAAGGTCCCGATCGCGTTTGCCGTGCTTGGGCTTTCAATGATCTGCTGGGCTGACCCTGCCGCGATTAGTTTTACGGGTGTCAGCACGAATTACACCGATGGCACCTGGAGTCTCGGATTTGAGTTCTCCCCTAACACCGCGCTCGAGGTAACAGCCCTCGGGTTTTACAATGCGGACCTCACCGGCGGAGCCGTGGGGCTGAGCAACTGCACCGGCTGCGGCGAAGTCGGCCTCTATGATTCGTCCGGCGCGCTGCTGGCATCCGGTCTGGTCACCTCTGCCGGCGCGCAGGTCGGCGATTTCAACTACGTCAATGTGCCAACCACCGCGCTCAGCGCGGGACAGGATTATTTCCTTCTGGCGGAGACGGGTGACGCGGACTACACATTCGATCCGATCGGGCTCGCCATCTCCTCTGATATCACCTGGGTGAGCGAACTGGAGACCTATAGTTCGGGCCTCGCTTTCACCACCACCGGAGAAGGGAACTCCTACACGGGATGGGGAATTTATGGCCCGAATATCGAATTCTCGACGTCAACGCCGGCCGTTCCGGAGCCAAGCAGCCTAATCATGCTCGGAACCTGCCTGGTAGGGCTGGCGGGAGTAGCCAAATTCCGTCGCAGGCACCTTTCCTAGCCCGCTTCCACGATCGTTGTTTCGCCAGGCCCGGGGCGCTGCCAGTGAACCGCCTGGCGAAAAAAGCCGGTTCCAGCGAGTCGGGGGTCCGTTTGCTTGCGCCGGCAGATGCCCATCATCGAGAGAGCGCTGGTTTATCTGCCATTACGCTTGCTTGCATCGCCAATTTCCAGAGACGTTTTTTCGTCGATGACGCCGAAACGTCCTACTGGTCTGTTATCACGTCCGGCAGATCTGAAGGGGACCTTTCGCCGTTTCCGTCCATGCCAACCGGCGTCTTGCGATGTCCCCAGGCTATTCCCTATTCCCTGATCCCGCTCAGCAGAATTTAGTAAGCTCTCCATTACGGAGGGAACCCCTTGCATCCAACCGACTGGTTCTACGCCCTGCGCAGCCTGCGCCGTAATCCGCGCTTCACCCTCGCCGCCCTCCTGACTCTAGCCCTCGGCATCGGTGCCAACGCCGCAATTTTCTGCTTCCTCGACACCGTCTATCTCCGCCCCCTGCCGTACGCCCTTCCGGACCGCCTCGTCACCCTTTGGGAAACTCCGCCCGCCGGCAAGTCGAAGCCCTCCCGCCTCCCCCTCTCGCCCGCAGCCTGGTCCGCCTGGCGCGCCAACCCGATATTTGCCGCCTCCGGCGCCTGGGGCTGGGATATCGTGACGCTCACCGGCGGACCATGGCCGGAGCGCGTTCAGGTCCAGCGCATCGCCGGCGATTACTTCCGCGCGCTCGACGTCCAGCCGGTCCTCGGCCGCGCCTTCCGGCCGGAAGAGGAGACCGGCAAAGACTGCACCATGCTCCTCAGTGCCCGCCTCTGGCGCACGTGGCTGGCGGCCGATCCCAACGTCATCGGCAAGCCGTTTCTGGCCGAGGGCGCCCCGTGCACGGTCATCGGAGTCATGCCGGACAGCTTCCTGCCTCCGCTTGCCGTCTCCGCGCATGTCGATGCGTGGATGCCCCTTGCGGTCGATCCGGCGCAGTCCGCCAATCGCACCAGACATTCCCTATGGGGACTGGCGTGCCTCGCCCCGGGCGTCACTCCGGAACAGGCCGGCCGCCGCCTCAATGATCAGGCTCGCCAAACCTCAGAATCCATTCCGGACGCCCGCGGCTGGGGCGCCCGCGTCATTCCGCTCAAAGACGCCATCATCGGCACGCCCAAGCTGGCGCTCTTCGCGCTCGCCGGCGCGGTCGGCTTCCTGCTCCTGATCGCCTGCGTGAATGTCGCCACGCTCTTCACCGCCCGTGCCGCCGGTCAGCGGCGCCAGATCGCCATCCGCGCGGCACTCGGCGCCGGCCGCTACCGGCTCGTCTCACATTTGCTCGCCCAAGCCCTCCTCCTCGCCATGATCGGTGGCGCTGCCGGATTCCTCACCGCGGCTGCCAGCCTCCGCGCGCTCGTCGTCCTGGCTCACAGCACGCTGCCGCGCCTGAATGAGGCCGCCATCGATTGGCGCGTCCTGGCCTTCACCGTCTTCCTGTCTGTCGGGACCGGCCTCCTGTTCGGCCTCGCGCCCGCGGTCTCCGTCACCCGCGCCAGCCTGCGCGAAACGCTCGCCCGTCCCCGCACGCACCGCCTCTGGCGCAGCGCCCAGGCCGTCGCGGAAATCGCGCTGGCGTTCGTCCTGCTTGTAGGCGCCGGTCTGCTCATCCGCAGCTTTCAGGCCATCCGTGCGGTCGACCTCGGCTTCCGCACGGAAAATATCCTCGCCGCAACCTTCGCGCTGCCTCCCTCACACTACGCCGATCGCGAGGCCTACCTGCGCTTCCTGGACGCTGCACTCGATCGCGTCCGCGCCACTCCCGGCGTCCACGCCGCAACCGTTACGCTCGGCGTCCCCATGCGAGGATCGGCCGAGGGCGATTTCGAGATCTACGGCAGTCCCACTCCCGCGGGCGATCCCCGCGAAGCCGCCTTCCGTCCCGGCGACTCCGAGTATTTCTCCACCTTCGGCATGACCATCGTCCACGGCCGCGCCTTCACACCGCGCGACGTGGAAGGCGCCCCGCGCGTCGCCCTCGTCAATGAAAAGCTCGCGCGTCAGTACTTCGGCGGCGAGGACCCCATCGGCCGCCAGATCCGCGCTGCCTCGAAATCTGCCGCGTTGCCGTGGATGACCATCGTCGGCGTGGTCCACGACACCCGCCACATCGGCCCGCTGCGCGATTCCCTGCTCGAAATCTATTTCCCGTATGCGCAGTTCCGCTCCACCGCGATCCAGCCGCGCGCGCTGGTTGTCCGCACCATCAGCCGGCCCGAGGGACTCCTGCCCTCGCTCCAGCGCGCCGTCGCCTCCGCCGATCCCGATCAGCCTCTCGTCTCCGTCAGCACCATGGAGGAGAATCTGACCGATTTCATCGCCCCGCAGCGCTTCGATACCGCGCTGATGGCCGTCTTCGCCGCCATTGGCCTCGCCCTCGCCGCCGTCGGAATTTTCGGAGTGATGTCCTACCGTGTCGCGCAGCGCACGCACGAAATCGGCATCCGCATGGCCCTCGGCGCCCGCCGCGCCGACGTCCGCCGCACGGTCCTCGCGGAAGCTCTCGTCTCTGCCGCCGCGGGGCTCGCCCTCGGCTGGATGGGATCCTGGGCTTTGACCCGCTACCTCGCCGCACTCCTTTTCACGATCAGACCGGGCGACCCCGTCACCCTTGCCGGCGTCTCCGCTCTCATCTTTTTGACCGCCTCCGCGGCTGCCTGGCTTCCCGCCCGCCGCGCCTCCCGCATCGATCCTATGGCCGCCCTGCGCACGGATTAGCGCTTCAATCCGTTGGAATCCGGTCCGAATCGAAGAAGATGAAAGCCCGGCCAATCCGACACCCGTAGCGCCGGCCTTC
>DATJMP010000012.1:0-8001 GCA_035508655.1 Bryobacteraceae bacterium | reverse complement strand
ATCCCGGAAAAGATTGGTTTTCACCGGACGTGCTGGGATTGGATGTAGGGATCACGTTATTGAGTGCGGAAAACCTGCGCTCCGGGAATGTCTGGAAGTGGTTCATGCGGAACCCGGAAATTCCGCGGGCCATGCAATTGGTGGGAATGTAAGCAGCGCAGGCCACCCGGCCTGCAAACCGGCTCCGGCCGGCTCGGGGGTTGACATGTACTTTCTAAATCAACAACGTCTCGTCATCATCTTTTTTGCCGCGTGCCTCGCCGCCGTTCATCCGCTTTCGGCGCAGATCCTCTACGGTTCTCTGGTCGGCAGTATCACCGATTCCACCGCTGCCGCGGTTCCCGGAGCCACCGTTAAGATCACGCAAGTGGAAACCAACGAATCGCGCGAAAGCCGCACAACCGATAGCGGCGCCTTCAGTTTCCCCGCCATCCCCGCTGGAACCTACAACGTCGAAATCCGTAAGGACGGCTTTCAGCCCGCCACGCGGCAAGCGGTCACCGTCATCAACAACAGCGTAGTGCGCGTGGATGTGGCGCTCCAGGTGGGAGCGGTCACCGCAAGCGTTGAGGTTTCAACCAGCAGTGATGCCTTGCAGACCGACAATGCCGATGTCCGCGCGGAACTAAACGCCAAGGCGCTCGAGGATCTTCCGCTGCCTCCTGGCCGCAATTTTCAGAACATGCTGATCACCGTGCCCGGCATCACTCCGCCGCAAAATGCCAATTCCGTTTCGGCCAATCCGGCGCGCTCACTGGCCTTTCAGGCTAGCGGCGTCACGCGCAGCGGCAACGTCATGACCATCGACGGCTCCAACGTGGAAAGCACGTGGGTACAGGAGATCGCCGCGTATGTTCCCAGCCTGGAGGCCATCCAGGTAGTGAACGTCGAGGCCAACAGCTACGATGCCGCCCAGGGCTTTGCTGGCGGCGTTGCCGTGAACGTGCAGGTGAAAAGCGGCACCAACCAGGTGCACGGTTCCGCGTTCGAATACAACTTCAACAACGCCATGATCGCCCGCCCGTTCTTTTTGCCGACCACTTCCGTAAACCCCAAATCGATCCTCAACGACATAGGGGGCACTGTAGGCGGACCGATTAAAAAGAACAAGCTGTTCTACTTCGCAAGTTATGACGGCGATTTCACCCGCCAGAACGCCAACGGCTACTACACCGTTCCCACCGCGGCCATTCGCTCCGGCGATATGTCGGCCGATCCCACCGCCATATACGATCCCTCCACCGGCACCAGCAGCGGTACCGGCCGGACTCCGTTCCCCGGCAACATCATTCCTTCCAGCCGCATCAGCCCCGTTGCTGCGCAAATTGCCGCTTTGACGCCTGCGCCCAACGTGCCCGGCAACCTGCTCGCCAATAACTACTTCGCCGACGGCCCTTATAAACAGAACCGCGATACTACCGACGCCAAGGTGACTTACAATGCCACCGATAAGTTGAACCTCGGCGTGCGCTTCGGCTGGCTTAAGTACTATATGGATGATCCTCCGGCCTTCGGCGCCATCGGCGGCCCGCAGTTGGGTTCCACCGGCGGGGCCGAGGGCATCGGAACTGGCAACGTCTTCAGCAACACCGTAACCGCCAACTACGTGGTTTCTCCCCGCTTCGTTATTGACGGCTATTTCGGTTACACCTTGCAGGATTCCAACCAGGAACCCCCCGGTCTAAGTCAGAATGTCGGGCTTGACGTGCTGCATATCCCAGGCACAAACGGCACCAATCCAGCCGAAGGCGGCTGGCCGGCATTCTCGGTTTCCAGTTACACGGCGCTGGGTAACCAAAGCACCGTCCCGTTCTATTTCCATAACAGCAACTATCAGTATGTGGCCAACGGCAACTGGACCAACGGCAGCCACACCGTTCGCTTCGGCATGGACCTTCTAAAGAAAGACCTGAATATGTTCCAGGAGCTGAATCAGGCCTCCGGCAGCTTTACCTTCGCCAACGGAATTACCGGCCTTTCCGGCGGCCCGGCGCAAAACCAGTACAACAGTTATGCCGCCTTCCTGCTCGGCCTGCCCTCTACCATTGCTAAGGGCGAGGAAAACGGCAATAACATGAGCACGGAATGGTATTACTCCGTGTATGCGCAGGACAAGTGGCAGCTTTCGCGCAAGCTAACCTTATCTTATGGCGTGCGGTGGGAATACTTCGCGCCGCCGGTGGGCGACATGCAGCGCTACGACCCTGTGGCCAACACCATGGAAATCTGTGGCTCCCAGGCCGCCCCCAGTAGCGATTGCGGCACTCAGTTCAGCAAGCACTTGTTTGCGCCGCGCTTGGGTGTGGCCTACCGGCCTGCTTCGGGATTGGTAATTCGCTCCGGCTTCGGCCTCAGCTACGACCCGTTCTTTATCGGCCAGCAGATCCTGCGCATCTACCCCAATCAGATTTCTTATTCCGTCACCGGCGCAAACTCCTATACACCAGTAACTTCACTGGCCCAGGGCATCCCGCCACTGGTATTTCCCGCGCTCGGCAACGGCGTCATTCCCATGCCGTCGTCGGTTTCTCTGAACTCCCTCGGAGATAACTTTACCCGCTCGTACATCATGAACTGGAATTTCATGGTGGAGAAGGAATTCAAGCATGGCTTCGTGGCGCAAGCCGGATACGTGGGCACGCGCCAGGTGCATCAGCAATACGAAATCAACATTAACAACGGCAATATCCTGGGCGCCGGCACCGCGGGCGAACTGCTGAATGAACAATTCGGCCGGACCGCCACCACTAACTTCTTCGAGCCCTGGGGCCACTCCCATTACGATGCGCTGCAGGCCACGCTCAACCGCCGCTTCCGCGGGGGATTTCAGATCGGGGCCAGCTATTCTTTCTCGAAGAATATGACCTACTGTTGCGCCGATAAGGAAGATGCCGGCCCGTCGATCCCGATTCCCGGTTACCAGGGCCTGAACCGTTCGGTCGCGCCTTTCGACCGCCACCAGGTGTTTACGTTTTCCGGAATCTCCGAACTGCCGTTCGGCCGTGGCAAGCGCTGGGGCAACGGGGGCGGCGTCCTCACCGCCATCGCTTCCGGCTGGCAGGTCAACGGCCTGCTGAACGCCTACACCGGCACGGCATTTACCGTCACCGGTTCCAGCACCTCATTGAATGCGCCTGGCAACACGCAAACCGCCGATCAGATCAAGCCGCAGGTGGCCATGCTCGGCGGCGTGGGCCCCGGCCAATCCTGGTTCGACCCGCTGGCTTATGCCTCGGTCACACAGGTTCGCTTCGGCACCTCTGGAATGGACGTCCTGCGCGGCCCCGGCCAGATCAACCTCGATGCCTCGCTGTTCCGTACGTTCCGCGTTACCGAGCGCGTCAACGTCCAGTTCCGCGGCCAGGTCTTCAACGCGGCCAATACGCCGCACTTCGCCAACCCGGCCTCCAATGCGGGCAGCCTGGTGCTGAACCCTAACGGCACTGTCAACAACCTGGGCGGATTCACGGTCATCAGCTCCACCACCGGCAACGGCCGCGAAAGTATTGATCAGCGGGTCTTCCAACTGGCCTTGCGGGTCGGGTTCTAAAACGCGGCGCAGACACCGTGCCTCGCCCGACTCCGCGGACGCTTGTGTTGAGCGCACCGAAAGTGCGCGACGTTGGGTCGTCGAGCGGCGCGGTCTCAGCCGCCCCACGCCACCAGTGCCGCTCTCCGATTAAAGTTTTCAAAAGTCCGGCCGATTCTTATAATAATGGCTGGTCTGACCGACCGTTTCCGCTGTATTCTGCCCGCCATCGCATGTTTGGTTGCCGGCGCGCTTGCGGCCGGCTGCGGAAGCCATTTCCACCTGTATCCCGCGCTTTGGGGAGCGCTTTCCGGCGCGTTGGCTGCGGTCGTCGCCCTCTGCTGCCGCCTCCACCGCACACGTTTGGCGCTGGAACGCGCGCTGCGCGCCAAATCGGAATTCCTTGCCAATGTGAGCCATGAGCTGCGCACACCGCTGAACGGCATCGAGGGGCTGGCGCGTTCTCTGGCGCGCGAATGCGGAACGCCCGAAGCGCAGCGTATGGCGACTGCAATCGAGGCGAGTTGCGATTCCCTGATCGCCGCAGTGGACCGCATCCTGGACTATGTCCTAATCGAAAAGGGTGGCCTGAAGATCGAGCCGGCTCCGTTCGACCTTCGTGCCGCGGTGCGCGCCATCGCCGAAGATGCCGCACGCAAGGCCGCGCAGAAGGGTCTGGCCTTCGAAGCGGCGATTGAGCCTACGCTTCCATGCGTCATCCTGGGCGATATGCGCCGCCTTCGCCAGGTGCTTCACTGCCTTCTCGACAATGCCATCAAATTCACCTCCGCGGGAGAAGTCCGGCTGGAGGCCGGCTTGGGCGGCGACTCCCCGGCTTCCAAAGCCATCCTGTTTCGTGTTCGCGATACCGGCTCCGGCATCCAGCCCAAGATGGTAAACCACCTCTTTGCACCGTTTACTCAGGCCGACACGGGCAGCACACGGGCTCACGGCGGCCTCGGTTTGGGACTGACGCTTGCCCACCGTCTGGTCACTTTGATGGGGGGATCGCTGGGCGTGGAAAGCCAACCCGGCCGGGGCTCGGTTTTCTGGGTTCTGCTGCCCGCTATGGTGGTCGAGCCCGAGTGCGCGGCCCACGCCGCAATTCCGTCCGGCGGCGCGGCTTTACCCTCCGGGGAACACCGCTCCGGCCGGGTTCTGGTTGTGGACGATAACCCCATCAACCAGCTTGTAGCCGTGCGCGCAGTACACAACCTCGGGTACACGGCCGACGCCGTGGCTGGCGGCGAGGCCGCCTTGGACCTGTTGTCGCATACTCCATACGATGTGGTCCTGATGGACTGCCAGATGCCGGGCATGGACGGTTTTGAGACGTGTTCCGCCGTACGCCGCCGCGAAGCCGCTTCCGGCGCGAGCCGCGTCCCCATCATCGCCATGACGGCCAATGGTCCCGGCAGCAACCGCGATGAATGCCTGGCCGCCGGCATGGACGACTACCTCGCCAAGCCGTTCCATATTGCCGAACTCAGCCGCGCCCTCAATCGCTGGATCTCCGCCTCCGTCGCGCAACCGAAAGCCGGTTAAGTGTGGCAGACCTTCCTGGTCTGGCCATTCGAGCGCTGAGCCGGGCTGCGGGATGAGACCGTCCCACGCGGCCTACCGAATTGCGGCCGGAAAACCGCGCTACTGTGCTACCATGCAGGAGGACTTTGCTCCGGCGGTCGTAGCACGTCCTCTCCGAAGTAAACCCATCTTTTATCGATGAACTTACGTTCTCTGTTCAGCTTATTTTCCTCGGATCTCGCCATCGATCTGGGTACCGCCAATACCCTCGTCTATGCCAAGGGCAAGGGTATTGTGGTGAACGAACCCTCCATTGTCGCCATCAACAAGAACACCGGCGAGGTGGAAGCCGTCGGCAAAGAAGCCAAGGAAATGCTCGGCCGCACCCCTGGCAACATCGTGGCCATCAAGCCCATGAAAGACGGCGTAATTGCCGATTTCAAGGTCACCGAGCGCATGCTGAATTACTTCATTCAGAAGGCGCACGGCAGAAAAGTGCTGGTACATCCGCGCATCGTCATCGGCGTACCCAGCGAAATCACGCAAGTGGAAAAACGCGCGGTCATGGACTCGGCATATCGCGCCAAAGCCAGCGAGGTACACCTGGTGGAACAAGCCATGGTGGCGGCGATCGGTGCGGGCCTGCCGATCACCGAACCCTCCGGCAACATGGTCGTGGATATTGGCGGCGGCACCACTGACGTAGCCGTGATCTCCCTTTCGGGCATCGTCTATTCGCGCTCGGTCCGGGTGGCCGGCAACGAGATGGACGATGCCATCATGCAATACCTCAAGCGCAAGTACAACCTGCTGATCGGCGAGCGCACCGCCGAGTCGGTGAAAATCGAAATCGGTTCCGCATACCCGCTCGACAAGCCGCTGACGATGGAGATCAAGGGCCGCAACCTGATCGAGGGCGTGCCCAAGACGCTGACCATCGACGACAGCGAAATCCGCGAGTCGCTGGGTGAGTGCGTGGCCACCATCGTGAACGCTATTCGTGTGGCCTTGGAACGCACTCCGCCCGAGTTGAGCGCGGATATCAGCGACCGTGGCATCGTCCTCACCGGCGGCGGTGCGCTGCTCAAAAACCTCGACAAACGCATTCGCGAGGAAACCGGGCTGCCGGTTTCTATCGCCGACGACCCGCTGGCATCCGTCGTGCTCGGTACCGGCCGGATGCTCAGCGACTTCAGGCTGCTGAGGAAGATATCGATCGACTGAGGGAGCTGCCGCTGCCCGGCGGCCAGCTTTGGCCATGGAAACGTTTCTCAACCGTTACCGCAACATCACCGTACTGCTGCTGGTGATTTTCGCGCAGTTGGTGCTGGTCGCGGTGCAGGTGCGTAACGATCAGGACGTGCGGCTGGTCCGGATCTGGACGATCACCGCCATCACGCCCCTGGCACGGATCCTCGAGACCGCCCGCAGCGGCACGCTGGGCTTCGTCAGTGACTATGTCCTGATGCACGACGAACGCCAGGACAATCGCCGTCTGCAGACCGAACTCGACCGGTTGA
Source organism: Bryobacteraceae bacterium (assembly GCA_035508655.1). GTDB lineage: Bacteria > Acidobacteriota > Terriglobia > Bryobacterales > Bryobacteraceae > DATGMB01. The sequence goes on along the minus strand of DATJMP010000012.1, from coordinate 1,428 downwards.
AGATGGAGAACCAGTTTCTGAAATCGGAGATCTCCACGGCTGACCGCGCCAAAGCGCTATTGGCATTCGAGGCCCGCACGCCCTCGAAAACCATCGCAGCCCGGGTCATCGCCGCGGGCGCGGGCGCGGACTCCAAGGTGGTCTTTCTCGACCGCGGTTCACGCTCCGGAGTCGAGAAGGGCATGCCGGTGGTGACGCCCGATGGCATAGTCGGCGAAGTGATCGCAGCTTATCCCACGGCATCGGAGGTCATGTTAGTTACCGATCCCGAGTTCGCCGCCGGCGTGGTCTCGCAGAAGAACCACGTGGCGGGCACACTCAAGGGCCAGGGGCAGGCCAACTGCAAAGTGGATTACGTGCCGAACGAAGAGAAAGTGGACATCGGCGAGTGGTTCTACACCTCGGGTGACGACCGTATTTTCCCGAAAGGCTTTCCCGTGGGTGTCGTGCGCGTGGTGCGCAAGGGCTCGCCTTACCAGGAAATCCTGGTCGAGCCGACCGGTATGGCGCGCGGCCTGGAAGCCGTGCTGATCGTCGTGGAGGGAGTGCATCAGGAGATTCCGGAAGCGCCCCCGGCCAACGCGCCCGTCTACATTGGCACGCCGCCGCCCGCCGCGCCAGGCACCCAACCGGCCACCGAAAGCGGCATCGCAGGTACGGCTGCCGACCGGCTGATCGAGAAGTATCGCGAGATCGGCACGGTGGAGAATCACAAGTACGGCGAGGGCGGCGTGGGGGCCAAGCCGCCTGACTTCAACATAAAACTTCCCACACCGGGTTCCCAGCCGCCTGCGGGCGCCGCGCCCAACGGAGCTGCCAAGCCTCCCGCATCCGCCCCGCCCGCCACCAAGAGCAATCCTCCGGCCGCTGCGCCGGAGACGCCTCCCGCCCAACCCAAAACCCAGCCCCAGGACCAATGACCGAATACAGCGATCGTTTCCTGGTGGGCAGCCAGCGCGAGCAAGTCTCGCGTTTTCGGGCGCGCGTGCTGTTGTTCGTGCCGCTGGCGGCCATCCTGTTCCAGGTCTATGTGCCGCGTTTCTTCGATTTCCTCGGCTATCTGGAACTGCCGCTGCTGGTGACCATCTACTTCGCGCTCATGCGCCGCAGCCAAATCGGCGGGCTTTTCATCGGCGCGTTCATCGGCTTGGCCCAGGACTCACTGTCCATCAAACAGCCGCTCGGCATGTACGGGATCGTCAAGACCCTGGTCGGCTATTTCGCCGCGTCGGTGGGTATGCGTATCGACGTGGAACACTCGTTCATCCGGCTGCTGCTGATTTACTTCTTCTACTTTTTCCACCAAGTCATGTATTGGGTCATGCTGCGCGGCCTGCTTGGCAAGCAGATCGGCTTCGACGTCAAGCGCACGCTCATCATGGGCGTGTTGAATGCCGTGGTCGGGGTGACACTGTTCCACTTTCTCGA
>DATJMP010000011.1:0-7787 GCA_035508655.1 Bryobacteraceae bacterium | reverse complement strand
GATATGCCGAACCGGGCGCGGGTCAGCTCCGGCGCGGGCACGACGGGCAACTTGGGCTGCTCTTCCTCGGCGGGATGCAGTTCCAGATCGTCGATGAGAATGGACGGCGCGATTACGGCGGCCTCGGCGGTAAATCCGTAGCCGCCGATCAACGCGAAAGGCGCCGGATTATCCATGAATTCGAACAGGACGGAATCGTTGCCGGCGGCCAGAATATCCTTGAAGGAGCGCGTGTTCAGACCGCGAAAGCGGAGGGCGCGCACGAGTTCCTCGCGGCCGTCGGGATAGACCTTGTAAGCCAGGATCGGAATGCTGACGGGGCGACCGCCATCGGTGCCGGCCATGAGGCGGCGAACCTCCTCGATGGAGGCAGAGGACGGGAAGTCCATCTTACGGATGAGGATTCCGTAGGGCTTGCTCCGCGCCCTGCATAGCTCGATCAGCTTCTTCTTCAGGTCCGCAGCCGGAACGGTGTTGGACGAATGGAAGAACAGGTTGCTGAAGGTGGCGATATCGGCGCCGTAATTGCCGGGAATGCGGGCACGGCCGTTGGAGCCCTCGAAGCCGCGCACCGGCTGGCGCGTGAGCAGGTAATTTTTCAGCTCTCCCTTTTCCACCAGCCGGAGCGGCTTTGGCAGGACGCCTTCCCGATCGACCTCGTAATGGCCCAGCAGCGGATGGCCGTGCCATTCGACCTGGCTGGGATCATCCACGACGTCAAATGAATCGGGGAGGACGCGGGCGCCGATGCGGCCTTCGAGCTCGCCTGGCGCAAAGCCGCCGCCACGGCCGCCCTCGCTCACGGGGCGGCGCGTCAGGGCCATATTCCTGCCCAGCACCTCGGCCAGGATTTGCGGCCCGGCCTCGCCTTCGAACAGAACTGGCCCGTTGTAATCCTCGCCCTTGGGCGCATGGGCTAGCGCGACGACGTTTTCCGCGAGCTTGCGGACGGCGCGCTCAACCTCCGCATCGCCGGGCATGTGTGTGGGGTCGAGGCTGTGGAACGTGATGGCGTCCCGCAGGGTCATGCCGTCAGCCGCCTGGGCGATGGCGCGGACCCGCAGCGTGGAGACGGTTTCGGGCTCGCGCGCAACAGAGCCTTCGGTATTGACCATGGTGAAACCGCCGGCGCTGGATTCGAATTCGACGCTGGAATTCTTGACTTCCGGATATTCCGAGAAGATCGCCGACCAGGCCCGCACCTGGCGCGTCCAGAGGTTCTCATCAATCTTGAGAGGTGGGATGGGACGCACGTGCTGGACAGGACCGGCGTGCGCAAAATCGTTGATCTGATCGTTCTGGGTGAGGTTGCGCAGGGCGGCACGCTTGCGGGAAAGAGCTTCAACCGCGGATTTGTACGCGGTGTCGGTCTCCAGCCAGAAGAAGCGGCGGAGAACGTCGTAGGAGTCCTCAATCGGGAAGCGGCCGAGTTCGTAGCGCGAGCCGAAACGGCCGCCACCCATGAAGTTGGTGTTGTCGAACTGGTAGCTGCCGACGCGGACGAGAACTTCGGGGATACGGAGGGTATCGTGGTGGCGCGAGACGAGGCCGCCGAGGCTGGCGGAGATGCTGAAATTTTCCGCCCGATCGACGGTGTACTGGATGAAATAGGGCGGCTCGAGACCGGGGAGCGAGATCTTGCGGGAGCGATCGAGTTCATCCTTCATGGCCTGGAGGATGTCTTTCGGGGGCGGGTTTTGCGCCCAGGCGGCCAGGCCGGCGAGCGTGCCGCAAATGGCGAGAAAGGCGGCGGTGGTCAGGCACCCCTCCCTTACGGTCGCGGCTCGGATTCGAAGAGCCGCTGCAACTCGGACTCGTCTCATTTCGCCTCCCGGGTTTCGGTCATGGGAGGGGCGGGCAGGAGCGGCGGCCGGTCGTTGGATTTGGCCTTCTTCTCGATTTCGATTTCGGAGACGAGGATGGAAGGCGAGACCGCCGACACGGGCACGCTGCCGGATTCGGCGCCGCAATATCCGTTGAAGACTTCCGGCTTGTCGCCGGTGGCGAGAATCTTGGCGAAGCTGGCGAGCGGCGTGCCGACGATATCGGCGCCGCGGACGAGTTCGTCCGGGCGGCCGTCAGGGTAGACGCGGTAGACGATAACGGGGATCACCTTGAAGGCTTGCAGACCGGCGCGGGCGGTGGTGGTGAAGCCGCCGGTGATATCGCGGAAATAAAGGCCGTAGGGTTTGTGCTGGCGGCGGACCTCGTCGAGCAGCATTTCGCGCAGGCGGGCCTCGGAAACGGCATTGGACGATTCCACGATCAGGTTCGACTGGCGCGAGACGACTTCCAGGCCGGGCTGACGGCGGCCGTGTCCGTTGGAATGGTCGAAGCCCTGGATGGGCGAACGCGACATGAGAAAGCTCTTGAGCACGCCTTTATCGACGGCGAGGACTTTCTGGCCTTGGACGCCCTCGTCATCATATTGGTACCAGCCGTTGAGGTCGATGCCGTCGAGCCGGCGGCGGGTGGGATCGAACACGACGCTGAGAAAATCGGGCAACACCTTGGTGCCGACGCTCCTGGTGAACGTCTGGCCTTCGGTTTCATCCTTCTGCCGGTGGCCCTCGACGCGATGACCAAAGATCTCGTGGAAGAAGACGCCGGCGGCACGGCCGGAGAAAATGGCTGGACCGACGAAAGGCTCGGCTTCGGGCGCGCTCAGAAGGTTGGTGAGGTCGTTGGCGACGCCGTCGACGGCGGCGAGCAGCTTTTTATCATCCGGCAAGCCGGCGGCATCCACGGCTTCGAAGGTATCGAACGTGCTGAGGTCCGTGCCATCGGCGGCTCTGGCGGAGGCGGTGATGACCACGCGGGCGAAGCCGCGGCCGTGGCGGATACGCGTGCCCTCGGTGTTGACCAGGTAGCGGGTATCGGTTTCGGCGGAGACCGCGACGTTCGAGGTGAGGACGTGCGGGTAGTTGCGGAAGCGGGCGGAGATCCGGCGAATGCGCTCGCGCCATGCATCGGCATCGAAGGCGAGAGGCGGAGGCGGCCCATCGAAGGTGGCGGGCTTCTCGACGGAGAAATCGGCAGAATCGTCTTCCGCCGCTACCTTCACCTGGGTATTGGTCTTGATGCGGATGAAACGCTCGGCGGCGGTGCGGTAGGCGCGATCGGTTTCGAGCCAGACGCGGCGGCGGATGGCGTTGGAATCGTCCTCGAAGCTGAGGAGGGCGCCGGAGGTGAACTGGCCGCGCTCACCGCGGACGCGGCGGTAATTATCGAGCTGGGGCGAGCCCACCCGCACGGAGACATCAAGCGAGCGGGTTTTACCGAAAGTGTTTTCGCTGAGGCTGCCGAGAGTGCCGCTGATGGCACGATAGTCGAGCTCGGTGACCTCATAACTGAGGAAGTAGGGCGGAGGATCCGCCTTCTGCTTCAGGGCCGAAAAGTTGCGTTCGAGCTCCTGGTTCAGGAAATCGAGCAGTTGAGACGGCGCAGCCGCGGGCGCGGCAGATGCACCCGTTCCCGGCATAGGCGGAGCGGAAGGACGCACCTGAGCCGGGGCCAGCAGCGACGGCAGCACAAGCAAGGCAATGCGAGGTAAAGCCGGGCGGATCAAGTTATCAGCATAACATCGGCCGCATCCCGAACCGGCGGACCCGCATCTAACCGATTCGCGGGGCGGCCGGCAAGAGGAGACGAGGGTTCGCCCCACGATGACTGGAGGAAAACTTGGAAACACGCCGGATCGGATCGTTGGAAGTCTCGCTGGTGGGGTTGGGCTGCAATAATTTCGGATGGCGGATTGACGAAAAAACGGCGGCCGAGGTGGTGAAGGCCTCTCTCGACGCCGGGATCAATTTTTTCGACACCGCCGATATATATGGTGAAGGACGGAGCGAGGAGTTTCTGGGCCAGGCTCTGCGTGCGCGCCGCGCAAGCGTGATCGTGGCCACCAAATTCGGCATGAAGATGGGGCAAGGCAAAGAAGGCGGCCGGCCGGAATATGTGCGGCAGGCAGCCGAGGACAGCCTGCGGCGGTTGGGCACCGACTATATCGATCTGTACCAGATCCACCAGTTCGACCCGCAAACGCCGGTGGCGGACACGTTGGGGGCGCTGGACGAACTCGTGAAAGCGGGAAAAGTGCGGGAGATCGGCTGCTCCAATTTCAATGCCGCGCAACTGCGGGAGGCGGCGGAAAAGGCGCCGAAGGGCGGCGCGCGATTTCGCAGCGTCCAGAACCACTACAGCCTGTACCATCGCGAGCCGGAAGCGGAGGTGCTGCCGGAGTGCGCACGGTTGGGGATGGCGTTCATTCCTTACTTCCCGCTGGCGAACGGGCTGCTGACCGGCAAGTACCGGGCGGGGCAGCCGGTGCCTCCCGGGAGCCGGGCGGACGCGGGATTCGGACCAAAGGTTTTCAGTGAAGAAAATCTGAAATGGGCGGACCGGCTGCGGCAGTTCGCGGAGCGGCACGGCCATACGCTGCTGGAGTTGGCGATCGGATGGCTGGCGGCGCAGCCGACGGTGGCGAGCGTGATTGCGGGAGCGAGATCGCCGGAGCAGGCGCGCGCCAACGCCGGCGCGGGAGGATGGAAGCTGACGAGTGCGGAGTTGGCGGAGGTGGAGGGAATCAAGCCCGCATAGGGGCCGGGGATTAGGGATTGGGGCGGCCGGATCGGCCCTGGGGGCTCACCGGGAGACCCGGGAGCCTACCCCATACGGAGAACCCCCACCGCCAATCGCCAACCCCTAATCCCCAATCCCTAGAAGTGCAGCCCGCCGCCGCAGATCAGGACTTCGCCGGTGACATAGTCGGAGAGGGGGGAACAGAAAAAGAGGACGGCGTTGGCCGCCTCTTCGGGCGTGCCGACCCGACCGAGCGGGCAGGCGGTTTTGACCCACTCCAGCACCTTGGGCTGGACGCCAACCGCGATTTTGCGGCCCTGCACGTCGATGGAAGCGGCTTCGCCGGCGAGCGGCTGGGTGAGGCGGGTTTCGATGATGCCGAATCCGACCGCGTTCACGGTGACGTTGTAACGGCCCCACTCCTTGGCCATGGTCTTTGTGAATCCGACGATGCCTGCCTTGCCGGAGGAATATCCCGCCTGGCCAGGGTTGCCGTCCACACCAGCGATGGAGGTGATATTCACCACCTTCCGGGTGATGCGGCGGCCTTCCGCCGCGTCGCGCTTGGCGGTTTCGCGAATCCAACCGGAAGCCGCACGGAGGATGCGAAAGGGCGCCACGAGATGAATCTGGAGCATCGCGAGAAACTGCTCATCGGTGGTTTTCTGGATGACGTTGTCCCAAGTGTAACCGGCGTTGTTGACGAGGATATCGAGGGAGCCGAAGCGCTCGAGAGCCGCAGAGACAAGGCGCTCGGGGAAGCTGGGGTCGGTGACGTCGCCGGGAAGGGAGGCGGCGCTGCCGCCGGCATCGCGGATGGCAGCTTCGGTCTCCGCAGCTGGGGCGGCGTCGAGATCGTTCACCAGGACGGAAGCGCCATAGCCGGCCAGGGTTTGTGCGATGGCGCGGCCGATGCCGCGGCCGGCACCGGTCACCAGGGCGGTTTTCTGTGCGAGCGTGAAAGGCACCCGACCATCTTACCCGATTTCAAGTTGCAAATACCTGAAACTAAAAGCCGACTTAGCCAGGCTGGGTGGGCCCTGTAACATCCGCGCGCCGGCTGACGCCTCAGTTGTCACTATGACCAAAAAGCTGCTTTTTGTGACGACAATTCTGCTTGTCGTGACGCTGGCCCTAATCGCGGCCGACGTTACCGGCAAGTGGACCTATGAACAACAAGGCCGTAATGGCGCCCAAACGGTCACCCTGAACCTGAAGGCCGACGGGAGCAATTTAACTGGTTCAATGGAAGGCGGCCGCGGTGGCCCGGTGGAAATCTCGAACGGAAAAATCGACGGCGATAACGTCTCGTTCGATGTAGTACGGGAATTCAACGGCAACAGTATGACGACCAAGTACAAGGGCATGGTATCCGGCAGCGAAATGAAGCTGACGGTGACGCGGCCCGGCCGTGACGGCAACATGATGACAAACGAGGTGACGGCCAAGAAAGCGCAATAGCTCTGCGACAGACAGACGGGGCACGCGAACGGCCTCTCCGCTGGAGCGGGGAGGCCGTTTCTTTTTGGCCGGCCGCTTTACGGGGCAAGGAACATCTGGCCCGACACGGCGTCCCAATCGGCAGCAGGGAAACTGGCGGGGATGTCCTCCACCGGAACGCCGCCATCGGCCAGAGCGGGCGCGGCGCCTTCGGCGGTGAGCGCCAGTTGCAGGCGTTCCAGTTCGCGCATCACCCAATGGCGCACTTCCGCACCACGCAGGAGGTGGGTGAAATTGGAGTTGGAAGGGCGCACCCGGAGATACCAGCCCCGGTCCGGGCCGCCGGTTTCCATTACTTTGCCATCCACGGGCGAGAGGATGGGCACGTTCGCGCCGCCCTCGCCAAGGCGGAACGCGGCGGTGTTGGCCCGGAGCGTGGCGCCGGGAGCCGGCAACTCGACGATGTCCGGATGGGGCATCAGGCGTTTGCCCAACTCGTCCAGGCCGATGCACACGGTGCCATCGGGCTGGGGCTTCACCCAGGTATGGCCGCGGTGGTAAAGGCGATCAAGGGGGAAGGACATGCCGAAGATTTCGTCTTCGGAATCGGTGGCCGGCGGGGTGGGCGCGTGTGCCACGAACTGCGCATGACGTGCGCAGGCGCGGCAATCGAAGGCGTTGGGACAGATGCGGCCGGGCATTTCGCCGGTAAGAGCATGGCGACAGGCGCGGGCGTCGGCGGGGAGATCGCCGAAATCCGAATGCCAACGGATGGACCCGGCTTCGTTTCGTGCCAGGGCGCGGCGGGAGCGCATCAGCGCGCAAAGAAGAGTGGCGCCGATGGTGGCTGCTACCGAATAGAATGCGCCTAAGAATACGATTCGATACATATCGATTTCTCCTCCTCCCGCGTCAATTCCAGCTTGAGCTCGCGCTCGTCGGGAAAGAGTTGGAGGTAGCGGAAGGAAAACGAATAAACCAGCACGCCATAGGCGACGACGGCCAGAAACGCGCCGGTTTCCTGCCAGCTCGGGTAATAAGAAAGAAACTTGTCGAACGGCAGGGTGGGAAGAGCGAGGGTTTGTACCGTCTGCACAAAGCGGTTGAGGGCGACGCCGCAGCAGGCCAGAACAGCCGCGGGGATAAGGAAGTAGCGATGCGCTCGCAGGCGAGGCGTGAGCAGGACAAGGGCGGGAACCAGGCCGAAGCCGACGATTTCGAGCAGCAGAATCCAGGTGCCGAAGGGACGCCAACTGTAATACTGCGCTGCCGGAAAACCGGTTTCAGGCGAAGTGCGGTTGATCCAGAGGAGAGTGTCGAGCGTTTTGGCCAGGACATAGGCGGCAAGCAGCAGGCCGGAAATGCGGCCCAACAGGTCAAAGACCTGCGGGCGGACCAGACGCTTCCGAGAGATCGTTTCCACCAGCCAGGTGACGAGAATCAGGAAGCTGGGACCGACGGCAGCGGCGGACAGGATAAACAGAAAGAAGGTGGACGGCCACAGGCCGAGACCTTCGCGAAAGGCAAACGGCCGGCCACGGAGCACGCCATACAGGCCGCCGAGCGAGCCTTGATGGAAGAAGGAAAGGAAGGTGCCTACGCCGGCCAGCACGTAAGTCAGCTTATGTAACTGGAACTCGAACACGAGAAGCGGGGGAACGTCGCGCAGGCGGCGGTTCTTGAGCACGATGGGCAGATACTCCACCGCCAGGACGGTGAGGTAACAGGTGATGCAGAACGTGACCTCGGTGAGCATGGAGTGGACA
>DATJMP010000010.1:0-10357 GCA_035508655.1 Bryobacteraceae bacterium | reverse complement strand
CCAGCAGCGCGCCGCGCTCACGGCGACCATCAGCCAATTGGAAGCGTTCCAGCGCGAGATGCAGAACTTCACACCCCTTCTGCCCACCCTCACGATGGACAAAACTTACGTCATCAAGGACAAGGCGCACGATTTGCATGTCGAATTTCACGGGCGCGCGCATACCGCCGGCGACGTGGTGGTGTATTGCCCGCAAAAGCGCGTGGTGGCGACCGGCGACATGGTCCTGGGCACGCTGCCTTTTCTGGCCGACAGCTTTCCGAAGGAGTGGCCCAAAACGATCGATTCGGTGGCCAGCCTGGACATCGCATTTGTATGCGGGGGGCACGGCGGCGTAGCGCCGGGCAAACAGCGGATGCTGAGCCAGCGCGATTACATCGCCGAGTTGGCGGAGCGAGTGGAACGCGGAAAACAGGCCGGACGGCCGTTGCCAGAGATCCAGAAGAGCATCACGCTTTCCTCTCTCCGGTCGTTTCAGGCCAACGGGTATGGAGAACTGATGGCGGCGGGACGAGACGCAGCCACCGTACAGGCCGCCGTGGACGTGAACGTCGAGCACGTGTACCGGAGGTTGGGGAATTAGGGACTAGGGGTTGGGGATTAGTGGTTCGGGCCTCCGGTCTGATTCCCTAGTCCCTAATCCCTCATTCTCACTTAAGCACCACCCAGAAGAGGTTGTCTGATCCGCAGGATCGTGGTAGGGTGAGGGCAGAGGGAGGGACCAATGCCCCAGACTGCTGTGGCGTCCGGTTTGACCACGGGGAAGGCGCCGTTTGTGGAACAAGCTCGGGAACGCGGCGAGCTTTATATCACACAGGCTTACGAGCTGTATTCTCAAGAAAATCATGAATCCTGGCGGCGGCTTTTTGCCCGCATCCAGCCCCGGTGGGAACGGTATGCAAACGATCACTTTCTGCATGGGGTCGAGACCCTCCAGCTCCCGGCGGACCGCATCCCGCGGCTGGCGGATGTCAACCAGCGGTTGAAGCCGCTAACGGGGTTCCAGGCGAGACCGGTGAGCGGGTATGTGCCCGGCTTCCTCTTTTTCGACTGTCTGCGCCGCCGCGAATTTCCCACCACCATTACCATCCGGCCGTCGACCCGGATGGATTACCTGCCGGAACCGGACATTTTCCACGACGTGGCCGGCCACATCCCGATGCACACGGAGAAGGCCTTTGCCGACGTGCTGGTGCGCTTCGGCGATTGCGCGCACACGGCGGTGGAAATGACGGCCGACGTCGCAGACCACGGCGAGCGGGTGCGGCGGCTGGTGAGCATTATCCGCGCGCTCTCACGGTTTTTCTGGTTTACGGTCGAATTCGGCCTGATGAGGGGAACGAGGGGAACGGTGGCATACGGGAGTGGACTCCTCAGCTCGTACGGAGAGCTGGAGCATGCCATCGAATCGGACGAGGTGCAGCGATACCCGGCGCAGATGGAATGGCTGATCAACCAGGGAGCCGAGATCGACCACTACCAGCCGCTGCTGTTCATCGTGGATTCGTTCGATCACCTGTTCGGAATGGTAGACCGGCTGGAGCGATGGATGCGCGAAGGGAAACTGTATAACGTGGCGCCGGGACTACCCGAGGTGAACGAAAACGATCTGCAGAGCTTTATGGAAGCGGGGCAGGACCGCTCCTTGCAGTCGCGGCTCTGACCGGTGCCGCGAAGAATCGGAGCCGCGACTGAAAGGGGCTGTCTACGCCACCACCGCGATCGGGCGGATGGGCGAACCCGTGGCGCCGCGGATTTTGAGCGGCAAGGCCACGAACAGAAATTCGCGGACACGGGCGGCGGCGAGGGCTTCCAGATTGAGGCATTCGATAATGTGAATGCCGTTTTCCACCAGCAGGTGGACGTGAACGGGCATAGCGGGGTCTGGGACCTTTTCGAAGGCGACCGTGTCGGATCCGGCGGCAAAAATGCCTTGCCGGCTGAGCCAGCGCGCGCCGGCGATCGCCGGTCCAGGGCCGTTGACCTGCGCAATGAAACGGGCGGGATCGTGGAAGTATTGCGCCCAGCCGGTGCGAATCAGGACTACATTGCCGGGAGAGATTTCCGTGCGAAGGGCCGCTTCCAGATCTTCGGGCGTGATTTCGCGGTCCGGGGGAAGAGGGCCCTTGGCGGCGAGATCGAGGAGCACGCCGCGGCGGAGAATGGGAGCGACGCCGTCGATCGAATGGCGGGTCAGGCCACTGCCATAGGATTGGAAAACGGCCGCTTCATCGCCGCCAAACAGCTTGCCGTTCGAGGAGAAATGGCAGAGAGCGTCCACGTGAGTGCCGACGTGGGTGCCGAGCGCGACGGCATCGGACGCTGAGCTGTTGCCGCACGGACCGAAGTACTCGCCGTGCTGCTTGACCAGGCTGAACAGGAACGGCGGGTGGGAGGGATGGTGCGGCATCCCCGTGAAATAGGTCTGCGCCAGGTCATACACCGTGGCGTCGGCAATCGTCTCCCATAACGGCGTCATGCTTCTCCTCCGGGGGCGGGCTCGGCAACAAAGCGATATCCGACGCCGCGCACGGTCAGCAGGTGGCGCGGATGGGCGGCATCGTCCTCGATGTAACGGCGCAGACGCACGATGAAATTGTCGATGGCGCGCGTGTCGGTGTCTTCGTGCAGGCCCCAGACCTCTTCCAGCATATTCTTGCGCGAAACCGGCTTGCCCTCATGGCGAATCAGGTGGCGCAGGAGATTGGCCTCCATCAGGGTGAGGGGGAAGACCTGGCCGCGCACGCGCAGCTCGAGCAGGTCGAAATTGACGGATTTGTCTCCGAAGGCGAAGGTATCGGCCTTCGCCGGCGCCACACGGGGAAGGGAGGATTCCAGCCATTCGCGGCGGCGGAGGAGGCCGTGGATGCGGGCGATGAGGATGGGCAGCTCGAACGGCTTGGGGAGGTAATCGTCGGCGCCCGCGGCGAAGCCGTGGAGGACGTCTTCAGGATGGCCGCGGGCCGTGAGCATGAGGGTGGGGATGAACTCTCCCGCCTGGCGCAGTTCGCCGATCACGGCGAAACCGTCCTTGCCGGGCAGCATGACGTCGAGCACCATGAGGTTGAAACGCTCGCCCGCTTCAGCGGCGGGAGCGTGCAGGAGGGCGAGGGCTTCTTCGCCCGTTCCGGCCACTTCGACGGCATAGCCTTCGGCTTCCAGGTTGAAGCGCAGACCGTCGGCGAGGTGGCGCTCGTCTTCCACTACCAGAATTCGTGTCATTTCTTGATCGGCAATTCCAGGATAAACGTGCTTCCCCGCCCCGGTCCCTCGCTTTCCGCCCAGGCGCGGCCGCCGTGGCGGCGCGCCACCGAGCGTACGATGTGCAATCCCAAGCCGGTGCCCTGTACACCGGACGTGACCGGGCCGGGAACGCGGTAGAAGCGCTTGAAGATTCGCTTGAGCTCCGCTTTCGGAATGCCGGCGCCCCGGTCGGTGACGCGGACAATCATGCGATTGCTTTCCTGCGCCACGGCGACGGCGACCCGTACCTGCTTGCCGGAATACTTGATGGCGTTATCGATGAGGTTGGCGATGGCCGCGCGCACCTCTTCTTCGGCGGCGACCAGCGGCAGCGGCCCGTCGGGAACGTAGGAAAGATCTTCGGGCGCGACGTGATGGAGGGCTCGGGCGCGGTCCACGCAGTCGGAGACCATCTGGCACAAGTCGAAGCGGGAGAGGTTCAGGCTGCGGCTGCCGGCGCCGATGCGGCCGGTGCGGAGGATCTGTTCGATGGTGCCGAGCAGGCGATCACTGTCCTCCAGCATGGTGCGGTAGAACTCCTGGCGATGGGCGTCGTCAACCTCGCGGGTTTGCAGCGTCTGGAGGTAGAGGCGGATAGAGGCTACGGGTGTTTTCAGTTCGTGCGTGACGGCATTGATGAAGGCGTCGTGTTGCTCATTACGGCGGATTTCGCGCACCAGAAAGATGGTGTTGAGCACCACGCCGCCGATGATGCAGGCCAGAAGAAGGACGCCGAGAAAGAGAAGAAGGCCGGTACGCCAATTCAGCAGAACCCAACCGATGTAAAGGAGGAGGGTGACGAGGATAAGGCCGGCGCCGAGGGCAATGAACAACGCAATCGACTTGCGGCGCTCAGCGGTGACCATGTACCGATTGTAACGAGGGGCCGGGGACCGGGGGCCAGGAATCAGGGTGCCACGTGACGGGAGCGGTGCTCGGGTTGGCCGGTGGTGCGGGCCGCATCTATGCGGCCACTACAGTGCAGGGCGTCCGGAACGGATTCGCAAACCGGATGGCCGCCCGCTGGTGAAGCTTTTACGCCGCCTGCTGTTCGGTGGTGCGGCTGGTAACGGAAGCGACTTTAACGTTTCGGGCGACGCCGAGGAGTCTCAGACTCTTGATGAGCAGCCAGGAGGGATCGAATTCGTACCAGGCGAGGCCGTGCCGGGCCGAAGTGGGATGGGCGTGGTGGTTATTGTGCCAGCCTTCGCCAAAGGAGATCAGAGCCACCCACCAGTTATTGCGGGAATCGTCCCGGGTGGCGAAGCGGCGCGAACCCCACATGTGCGTAGCCGAATTCACCAGCCAGGTAGCGTGGAGACCGGCGATGATGCGCACGCAGGTTCCCCACAGCACCATGGGGAGGCCGCCGAAGGCATAGAGAATGGCCGTCAGCACCAGAATGGGCACCCAGTGGTAGTTATTCAGCCAGACATAAAAAGGATCTTTCGCCAGGTCCGGGGCGTACTTGGACATCATGCGGGTGTTATTGTGATTGGTCTCGCCGAACAAGATCCAACCGACGTGGGACCACCAGGCCCCGTCCCGGGGAGAATGCGGATCGCCGGGCTGATCGGAATTCTGATGATGGATGCGGTGAGTAGCGACCCAGAAGATGGGCCCGCCTTCCAGCGTGGCGGAGCCGCATAGAGCGAAGAAATACTCCATCCAGCGCGGCACACGGTAGGAACGGTGCGTGTGCAGGCGGTGATAGCCCATGCTAATGCCGAGACCGACACAAATACAATACAAAGCAGCCGCTACGGCGAGCCGCTGCCATGTGAAACAGAACAGCGCCGCGATGGCGCCCAGGTGAAGAATCACCAGAACCAGACTGGTGAACCAATTGAGGCCCTGCCGTTTGGCATAGTAGGCCGCTCTCTGATTTTGCATCCCAGTTTCACGCTAGCAGGCAGGTGGAGGCGGGTGTGTAAGAGTTGTGTAATTTCGAGGGGAGCTTTGACGCAGAGATGCGGAGACGCAGAGGAAGCGTGGAGGAAGACTCAAATCAGGAGAATCTCTGCGCCTCTGCGGCTCTGCGTCAAAAGTGCCCTCAGAATCGGTAGTGCAGCCCGAACTGCATGATGCGCGGGGAGTAGAACAGGGAGCTGATGACGCCGAAGGTGGTGGAATTGATGTTCTGGTCGCCCACCCAGAAGGTGGCATGATTGACAGCGTTGAAGGCATCTGCGCGGAATTCCAGGCTTTGCTTTTCGGTGATGGGGATGGTCTTCAGCAGCGCCATGTCGATATCGAAGGTCCAAGGGCCGGAAAAGAGGCGGCGCTGCAAAACGCCCAGGTTGCCGGCGGTGGGATTGGAGAAAACCTGGCCGGTGAACTGAGGCGAACCGTCCGCGTTCACACCGGTCTGATCGGCCGGATTCAGGGCTGAAGAACTGACCATCATCGGCCCGTTGCCGGTCATCTGGAATTTCACGACCTGATCGAGCTGCGATTTGATTAAGGACGTGGTGGCCGTGTTGTAGTAAGACCGGGCTTCGCTGTTGAGCGTCCCGCGCCCGGAAAGGATCGAGAACGGCGCGCCGGATTGCCAGGTCATGATGCTGGAAAACGTCCAGCCGCCGATCACCCGGTTTAGCGGTCGGTAGTCCAAGCGATGCCCCTTGCCGAACGGCAGCGCGTATTCGCCGAACGCCTTAATGACGTGGTTCATGTCGAAATTGGCGCGCGAGCGTTCCAGTTTGGGGTTGTTGATATCGAGAAAGGCCTGGTAGCGCGACTGCAAGTCGCCGTCGCCGTCACTCAGCACTTTGCTGTAGGTGTAATTGGCCTCCACGCTGAGACCGTTCTTGAGACGATGGCGCGCCACCAGTTGCAGCGAGTTGTAACTGGAGCTGGAGTAATTGGTAAACAGGTCGGCCGAGAGGGCGTTCGGATTGGGGAAGAAATTCACCTTGCCGTTGTCGCCGTTGATCTGGATTTGCGTGGCCAGTTCGCCGGGCTCGCCGGTTTGGATGAGGTTGAGGTAGGTGGGATTGCTGAGCACCCCATTGGCGAGTTGCGGAAACACTGTAAGCGGCTGGCTGCCGGAGACAATGGGATTGAAGTTGGGGTTGAAGACTCCGGTGGCCTTTTGCGCCAGATAACCGTTCGACTGCGCACGCAGAAAATCGGCCAGAAATCCGTTCTGCGTGATCTGCACCTGGTTGTAATCGAAAGCGCGGTATTCACCGACGCCGTGGTTGCCGACATAGCGAGCTTCGACGAAGGTGCCGCGAAAATCGTGCTGAATGCCGATGGAATATTGC
Source organism: Bryobacteraceae bacterium (assembly GCA_035508655.1). Taxonomy (GTDB): domain Bacteria; phylum Acidobacteriota; class Terriglobia; order Bryobacterales; family Bryobacteraceae; genus DATGMB01. Next base: position 3,845 of record DATJMP010000010.1, on the reverse strand, counting down.
TGCACACGCGGCCGCTTCAGGTTGGGATCGATGAGCGCCAGGGTGCTGTAGGGATCGACGGCATAGTTGTCTGCGGCGGTGAGCGGGACCTGGTAGGTGGGAAGGACGATGGGCGGAAGACCGGTAGAGACGCGGCCCGTGAGACCGCTATCGTAGGCGTAGCCCTGCAGGCCGCCATTACTCTCCAAACTGTCCTCCGGAGCCAGGATTTCCTGGTCGTTCACGTAGCTGATGGAATAGCCGCCGCGGAGAGCGGTTTTCCCGTCGCCGAAAACGTCCCAGGCGAAGCCGAAATTGGGCGCGAAATCGCGCCACTGGCGGTTGTAGTACGGACTCCCGACGGAGGAGCCGGCGAAATTGAGGGTGGCATTGGAGAGCAGAGTCTGGACCGCGGTGCCCTGAAGAACCGGCTGCAGCTCAAGCGAATTTTCCTCGTTGAGCGTGCCCGGAAGCTCCCATCGGAGGCCGAGAGTGAGGGTGAGGGTGCGCCCCACCTTGAATTTATCCTGCCCGTAAAAATCGTAATCGTTGAGCAGGAAATGGCGGACGAACGGTGCCCCGGAAACGAAGCCGGAGGTGCGGCTGGTCACGTTCAACGTTTGGGCGTAGCTGTCCACATAGCCGCCGAGCGTAGCCAGCAGATTATTGGCGTTGGCGAGATCGGTCTGGCTGATGCCTGGAAGATTGCGGGTGGTGAGGGCGGGCTCGCCGACGCCCATGGCGAGGCCGTAGTTGGGAATCACGCCGCTGGCATCATAGGAGCGCACACGGACATCCTGGCCGTGGAAACCGAACTGGATGTAATGGCGGCCGTGCTGCCAGGCGGCATTGTCAGAAAGGGAAAAGGTGTTGGTGGTGCGGCCTTGCGGCTGGAATTCATTGAGAGGATCGGAGAAGGCGAGGTCGGCAAGGTAATAGGACCCGAATTGTTGGGTGGTGAGGAAATAGCCATAGGTGAGATTGAAGCCACCGCGCAATTCGTTGGTAAGGGTGGCGGTGGGGGTCCAGCGCCAGGAAGCGGCGGCGAAATTGGCGTGGGTGGGATTATATGCCTTGGGGACGACGGCGTAATCGTTTTCCAGGTCGGGGCGGTCGGAATTGTCGCGGTTCCAGAGGACCGACAGGCTTAGGGCTTGGGCGGTGGACAGGTTGTAGTCGAGCTTGCCGGTAACGTTGTCGCGGATTTCGTTGCCGCGCTGGTTGAAGCGGTAGCCGCCGGTGTTGAGTCCGTCCGGGCTGAGGACGTTGCCGGCGTAGGTGACCGCGGTAGCGGGAGTTTCGGTGTTGATGAACCCGGGGCCGGGGATCTGATTGAGGAGCGATTGAATTGCGGGGTCGATCCCGGTGTTGCGCAGGTTGAGGAGATTGACCTGCTGGAGCACGCCGCTGGTGTTGCGGTACATGAAGATGCCCTGGCGCGCGGTGGCGGTGGGAATGACGGTAGTGACGGGCACCTGCTGGTGGTCGCGAACGGCCTCGTAATTGGAATAGAAGAAGAGCTTGTCCTTCATGATGGGACCGCCGACGGAGGTTCCCATCTGGTTCTGATTAAGGAAGGGGCGGGCAATGCCGGACTGGTTATTGAACCAGTCGTTGGCGGAGAAATAGTTGTTGCGGTTGTACCAGTAGCCTTCGCCGTGGAACTGGTTGGTGCCGGAAGGAGTAGAGAATGCAGTTTCGGTAGCGCCGCCGAATGAGGCCGCGTTGCCATTGGAGGAAACCAGCGTCATCTGCCGCACCTGGCCGAGGAGGAGGCGGTTGGGAACGTAATCGAGGGCGTTGTCGCGGATGTAATTGTCCTGGATGTTGACGCCGTCGAGGGTGATGTCCGAATAGGAGGTGCGCAGGCCGTTGATCACGGTTGGCGAATTGCCGTTGGCGATGACGCCAGGCTGGGTCTGCAGGACCGAAAGCGGGTCACGGCCGAGAATGGGCAGGTTGCGGATATCCTCCATGGAGATGGTGCCGGAGACTTCCGCGCTGGAGATTTCGACGCTTTGGGTTTCCGCCACTACCTCGACACTCTGGGTGACGGCAGCAAGCTGCAGTTTGACCAGTGGCACCTGGGTTTCCCGGGCCGCATCCACGGTGACGTTGTGAATGGTGACCGTGACGAAGCCCTGCGCCTGCACTACCACGTCGAAATCCGCCGGGCGGATGCCGATGAGGTGATAGAGGCCGTCGGCCGAGGTTTTGACGGTCATGAGCGCCTTCTTGCCACCCGCCAGCACCAGATCCACTTGCGCGCCAGGCACGGCGGCGCCGGAAGCGTCCACCACGGCGCCGGTGACGCGGCCGGAAAATTGGGCATGGAGCGGCGTAAGGTAGAGACACCAAACCAGTACAACGGACCAGGCGAGACGCATATCCCTTAATCAACCCCAAATGCGCGAGCGAGTCGCACGTCGCATAATGGTAGCATTATGGCTCGCCTGGGTTATGCAGTGTTCACAGCGGCGCTGGCGCTGGCCTCGGTCCCACAGATGCGTTTCCGGGACACGGCCGGCGGCATGCACACGACCGCCGAATGGAGCGGGGCCAAGGCCGTTCTCCTTTTCTTTGTGATGACCGATTGTCCGGTGGCGAATAGCTACGTACCGGAGATGAACCGCATCCATGAGGCGTACGCGCGCCGGGGCGTGGAAGTGTACGCGGTGCAGACGGACACCACGGTACCGGATGCCACGGTGGCGGCGTATGCGCGCGATTACCGGTACGGCTTCCCGATGCTGCTGGATCCGCGGCAACAACTGGTGGCGCTGGCCGGTGCGACGATGGTGCCGCAGGCGGCGGTGCTCTCGCCGGACGGCCGAGTGCTCTACCTGGGGCGCATCGACAACCGGGTGGTGGACTTCGGCAAACAGCGCCCACAGGCCACCGAAGCAGATTTGCGCGAGGCGTTGGATGCGGTGCTGGCGGGAAGACCCGTGCCTCACCCGTTCACCAAATCCGTCGGATGCGCGATTAATCGGGTAAAGTAGACGAAATGAGGATGCTGATTCCGTTTCTGCTGGCAGGGTGTGTCTTCGCCGCCGGCGATGATCAGGAAGCCAAGAATTTACCGGACGGAGCCGGAAAAGAGGTCGTGGCGAAGGTTTGCCTGAGTTGCCATGGAGCGGGCAACTTCCGGCAGATGCGCAAGACCAAGGACGAATGGACGGATCAGGTGGGCGACATGATCGACAAGGGGGCGGAAGCCACCGACGAGCAGCAGGCGGTGATTGTCGCCTACCTGTCGCAGAATTTCGGCCCGGATTCGAAGATCAACGTCAACACCGCGCCATTCGAAGAAATCAAGCGAGTGCTGGTGCTTACCGCCAAGGAAACGCAGGCGTTCGTGGATTACCGCAAGCAGAACGGTGCATTCAAAGCGGTGGCGGAATTGGACAAAATTCCGGGCGTGCCGCCGGACAAAATCGACGCCAAGAAAGACCAGATCGCTTTCTAAAGGCTACAGGCAAGCAGGAGAGATGGATCGCCGGCTCAACGGCCGGCGTCAGGGCCGAAGGTAGGCGCCGGCAACATAGGCGCGGCGTTGCGAGAGGAGGAGGCGGTCGCGGAGGCGATCGCGCGCGGCCCGGGCGATTTCCAGAAGTTCCCTCGCTTCCTCGATTGCGGAGCGGTTGCACCGCCGGGCCTGAAGCGCCACTCGAAGCTGGAAGGTGTGCTCTTCGTACTGCCGCGCGGCGCGGACGAAATCCCCGGCGGCGAGCGAATCGCGGATCTGCGCGGGCAGGCTCATCCCGAAATCTCCTGCGCGTCGATCTGCATGGCCTGAAACATCTCGTTCAAGTAGGAATATTGCTGCTCCATAGTGGAGATGGAGGCATCGGCGCTGCTCATTT
>DATJMP010000009.1:0-21430 GCA_035508655.1 Bryobacteraceae bacterium | reverse complement strand
GGCCTGTGGGGCGGTCCCATGTCCACAGGCCGGGGAACATGCTCTATCGCGAGAGGATCACGCGCTATCCAGAAGTTAGGAGGTTTGGCCGTCACGCGTCAACTTGACGAGAAACGCCCTTCCCTGAGATTTGACCAAGATCCCGACGCCCTGGGCGTCGCCGTCGCAACGGGTTGCAATCGTCGGGGACTCGCCATCTAGCGCTCGGAGATTTGCGACATGGCGTCTGCCACTTTAACCCCACTATTCGTACCGCAGCGCAATCACCGGGTCGATGCGCGTGGCGCGGCGCGCCGGCAGCCACACCGCCAGAAGTGAAACCAGCGAAAGCACCACCGCGACGCCCGTGAATACTGCCGGGTCGCGCTCCCGCACGCCGAACAGAAATGTCGACAGCAGGCGGGTCAGCCCGAACGCGCCGGCCATTCCCACCGCCACTCCCGTCACGGCCAGGCGCATTCCCTGCATCACCACCATCCGCTCGATGGAGGATCCGCCGGCTCCCAGCGCCATGCGGATGCCGATCTCCTGCGTGCGCTGTTCCACCGAATAGGCCATCAGGCCATAGATGCCGATGGCCGCCAGGAACAGCGCGCAAGCCGCGAAAACGGTCATCAGCAGCATGTTGAACCGCTGGCGCGAGGTGGAGCGGGAAATCACTTCGTCCATGCTGCGAACGTCTGTGACCGGAAGGCCGGTCACCTGCCGGATCTGCCCCTGAATGGCCGCGCCGAGCCCCGCCGGATTGCCGCGCGTGCGCACCACCCAGCGCATGGGCGTGAGCCGCAGGTTGAGCGCGTTCAACGCATCCGGCACCTGCGCCTGCGCAATGTACATGGTGGGAGTCGCATCGTGGTTCAGGCCATTGGCGCGTACGTCGCCCACCACCCCGATGATCTGCCGCGGTTTTTCCGAGGCTAATTGCGGCATCAGTCCTTTGCCGATCCAGATCTGGTCGTGGAGCGGATCGGATTTCGGCCAGAATCGCTTGGCCATGGCCTGATTGATCACCACCACCGGTGCCGAGGCGCCATCGTCGCGATCGGTAAACGTGCGCCCGCGCAGAAGCGGGATCCGGAACACCTCGAAGTATCCCGGCGAGACGGTTTGCCAGCCGCCGCCGCCGTGAAAGGGACCATCGGTGAGCGGCCGGCCCACCACCAGGAACGGAAGACCGTAGCCGCCCTCCAGTGGAACGCAGCACGTGGCGCTGGCCATTTCCACTCCGGGCAGGTTACGCAGACGCTCGATACCCTCGTGCAGCAGGCGGTCCGCCGCGGCTGAGGTCACGAACTGCGGGCCATCCATGGACGTGCGCATGGTCAGGACATTGGTGGCGTCGAAGCCCGGCTGGACCGCGGCCAGAGCCAGGGAGGTGCGGATGAGCAGCGCCGACCCGGCCAGCAGCACCACCGCCATCGCCACTTCCGTCACCACCAGCACCGTGCGCGTCTTGTTGTGCCGGAAACTGGTGCCGCCGCGGCCGCCGCTTTCCTTCAGCGTCGCGCTTAGGTCCGGACGCGACGATTGCAGCGCCGGAATCAGGCCGAAGAGCACGCCGGTGAACAGCGCGATCAGGACGGTGAAGCCGAACACCCGCCAATCCGGCGCCACCAGCGCGCCTTGCTCGCCCACCCGCGGCAGATTGGCGGTATTCACGGCCAGCAGGGCGCGGATGCCGATCAGGCCCAAGGCCGCTCCGGCTGCTGCTCCCGCCAGCGAAAGCAGAACGCTTTCGGTCAGCAATTGGCGCACGATGCGCCCGCGCCCCGCGCCGATGGCGGCACGGATGGCGATTTCGCGCCGCCGCGACACCGCGCGCGCCAGCAGCAGGTTGGCCACGTTGGCGCAGGCGATCAGCAGCACCAGGCCGACCGCGCCGGCCAGCACCAGCAGGGAGGACCGTACGTTCGTCACCAGCTCTTCCCGCACCGGTTGCACGGCGAAGCTCTGGCCGGGGTTAGGACCAAGCGCGGAATATTTGCGGCGGAAGTCTTCGGCGGCGATCTTCATCCGCGCATTGGCCTGGGCGAGCGTGACGCCCGCCTTCAGCCGTCCGGCGGCCATGAAGTAGTGGCCCTGGTCGGTGCTGTTGGGGTCGAGTTGGAAGGGGACAAACACGTCCGGCTGCGGACCAAAATCGCGGAAGTCGAAGTCCGGCGCGATGACGCCCGTCACCTCGTAGGGGTCGCCGCCCAGACGGATGGTCTTGCCGGCGATCTGCGGATCGCCGCCGAAGCGGCGGCGCCAGAATCCGTACCCGAGCACCACCACCTTCGGGCCGTTGGGCACGTCTTCCTGTGCGGTGAAGGCACGGCCCAGCATCGGCTTCGCCCCGAACAGGCGAAAGTAAGCCGAACTCACCTGCGCCGAATGGATCTGCTGCGGGATTTCGGTGCCCGTGAAATTCAGGACGCCCGTGCGAAATGCAGCCACATCCTGCACCACGCTGGTCTGCTCGCGCCAGTGTTCGAACTTGGTGGGTGAAGCGCCGGGGCCCGAGCCTTGCGGAGAAGTGTTCAGGAATAGCACCAGGCGGTCGGGATCGGGGAAGGGCGCCGGCTTCAGCAGCACCGAATTGACCACGGAAAAGATGGCGGTGTTGGCGCCGATGCCGAGGGTCAGCGCGGCCACCGCGGCGGCCGTAAATCCGGGGCTCTGGCGAAACAGCCGGAGCGAATGCCGGAGGTCCTGGAGCAGCATTCCCATGAGGGCTTAGACGAAGAAAAGTGAATGGAGTTCCTCGAATTGGGCGATTGTTTGCGTCCGGCCGTAAAACCCGGACCCTCCGGGGCCGATCGATTCGCGAACACTGGCAACCCGCCTGCCCCAACCACCCTTGGCAGGGCGGCACCTGTCGTCGGTGGAACGCTCTGTTCGCAAGCAGGCTTAGGAAGGGGAAGCATGGCCGATCAGAAGCTATTCGGGAAAGTGGTCGTGATCACGGGAGCATCCAGCGGATTCGGACGCGGCTCCGCCATCCGGTTTTCGGAAATGGGTGCGACCGTCGTGCTGGGCGCCCGGCGCGGTGAGGTGTTGGAGGAAGTCGCGGCGGAATGCAATGCCGCCGGCGGTCGCGGACTGCCGGTCGCCATCGACGTCAGCCGGCAATCGGACGTCATGCTGCTGGCCGAGCGGACCATCAGCGAGTTCGGGCGGATCGACGTTTGGTGCAACATCGCCGGGGCGGGAGCCATCGGCCGCTTCGAGGATGTGCCGCTGGAGGACCACGTCAAGGTGATTGAGACCGATCTGCTCGGCACTCTCTACGGCAGCTATTTCGCCATGCGCCAGTTCCGGGCGCAGAACGCCGGCACCCTGATCAATATGGCGTCCCTGGCGGGCGAAGTGCCGGCGCCGTACTTCGCGTCGTATGCGGCGGCCAAGCACGGTGTGGTTGGGCTGAGTGCCGCTCTGCGCCAGGAGCTGAGCCAGGAGAAGATTGAGACCATCCACGTCTGCACGGTCAAGCCGACCACCTTTGACACCCCGTTCTTCGAGCACGCCGCGCGATACACCGGCCACGAGGCCTGTCCCATTCCTCCCACCTACGATCCGAAGGAGGTGGTGGACGCGGTGGTCGATCTGGCGTTGAATCCCAAAAATGAAGTCAGCGTGGGTACCGCCGCCAAGGTCTTCCATCTGGCGCATCACCTGTTTCCGGGTGTGGTGGAAGCGCTCGTGGCACGGCGAACGCGCAAGGCCGAATTTGATGATGCCCGCCCCGGCGAGCCTTCCAGCGCCAGCCTGCACGAGTCCAAGCCGGGCGGGACGGAAGTGCGCGGCGGCTGGAAGAAGTAGGCTGGATGGCATGTGGGGCAGGTTGTGAACCTGCGGCGGATTGGCAATCCGCCTCCGCCTGTCATGAGCCACCTTCCTTCGCGCCTCCGAACGCCAGCGCCACAGGCCGGAAACGCCCGTCTGCTAGAATTCGGTGGTGTCCCAACTGTTTCGCCGCAAACCGATTGCGGCGTTGGTATCGGAGACCGAAAACTCGGGTGGCCTGAGGCGCAGCCTGGGGGCCGGAGACCTGATCATGCTGGCCATCGGCGCCGTCATCGGGGCCGGCATTTTCGGAGCGATCGGGACCGCCGCCGCCGGGCAGTTGGGGCCGAACGGCGAAGTGGTGCGGTCGGGCGCGGGTCCGGCCCTGGTCTTCTCGTTCCTGTTGTTGGGGGCGGCCTGCGCGCTTGCCGGCCTCTGCTACGCCGAACTGGCGGCCATGATCCCGCAGGCGGGCAGCGCCTATGCCTATTCCTATGCCACGCTCGGCGAGCTGGTGGCCTGGATTATCGGCTGGGACCTCATCCTGGAATACGCCGTCGGCAACGTCGCAGTGGCGATTTCCTGGGGCGATTATTTCAATACGCTATTGCGCGGATCGGGAATCGGCCTGCCCGCCTTTCTCACCACCGGCTATCGCACCGCGCTGCTCAGCCCCGACCCACAGGTGCATGGAATGTTGCGCTCCGCTCCGCACATCGCCGGCATCCCCATCCTCATCAACGTCCCCGCCTTCGGTATCGTGGCCCTCATCACCTGGCTGCTGTTGCGCGGCGCGCGCGAGAGCGTGACCGCCAACAACATCATGGTGGGAATCAAGCTGGTAGCTCTGACGATTTTTGTAGTAGTCGGCGCCACGCATTTCAATCCGGCCAACCTCCACCCGTTCGCTCCCAATGGATTCGCCGGCATTCACCAGGGAGCCGCCATCGTGTTTTTCGCCTACATCGGCTTCGACGCAATTTCCACGGCCGCGGAAGAGACCCGCAACCCACAGCGAAACCTGCCCATCGGAATCCTGGGCGGGCTGGCCGTCTGCACCGTGATCTACGTGGTGGTGGGGTTCGTGCTCACCGGCATGGTGCCATACAGGGAACTGGGCGTGGCTGACCCGTTGTCGCATGCGCTCGAACTGGCTGGATTTCGCGTGATCGGCTGGCTGGTGGCCCTGGGCGCGGCCGTGTCGATGTCCGCGGTCCTGCTCGTGTTCCAGTACGGCCAGCCGCGGATTTTCTTTGCCATGGCGCGTGACGGGCTGCTGCCCTCCTGGGCAGCGAGGATCCATCCGCGCACGCGGATTCCCTACGCGACGACGCTGGTGACGGGCGTTCTCGTGGCCGCCTGGGCGCTGGTTGGCGACGCCGCGGAGACGTACGATCTGACCAACATCGGTACGCTCTTCGCCTTCATTCTGGTCAGCGTGGGAGTGCTCGTGCTCCGCTACAAGGAGCCGGACCGGCCGCGGCCGTTCCGGGCGCCGCTGGTCTGGCCGGTGGCCGTGCTCTCGGCCGGTGGATGCCTGTTCATCATGCAGGGCCTGCCGCACGAAGCCTGGGTGCGGTTTATTGTGTGGCTGCTCATCGGGCTGGCAGTGTACGGCTTGTACGGCTACCGCAACAGCGGCCTGCGGCGCGAGGCGATGAACCCGGTCGCCGAAGAGAAGCGGTAGATCGAGCGTCGGCCGCGGCCCCGCGAAAAGCCGCCTACGATTCCTCCGCCGCATCCGCCAGCCGCATCAGGGTGGCGGCGAACTCGCGGGCGGCTTCGGGCTGCAGGTCCATCCGGATCACGAACTGGCCGGAAAGTTTCCCTGTTTCCTTTACCACCAGCTTCAATTGCACCAGCGGACCGAACAGCGGCGCGTTCGAGCCCTGCCCGTTGATGGAGTCGAGTTCGAGTACCCGGCCGGCATGAAGATCGGGAATCGCGCCGCGCAACTCCCGCGGAAAAGCCATGGTGTTGCGGCGCCTCAACTGCCGGACGGGTGGAGTGCCGCGAGTCAGTTCGCCAGCCATGCCCGCCAGTATAGACCGGGGCCCATGCGAGCGCATTCTCACCGAGCCGCCGGAAAAACGGGAACCGCGGCGCCCGGGCTGGAGTCTGATTTTCCATAGCGGATGGCTCGTCGCATCTTCATTCCGCTCCAGGGCCGGGCCGGCATGGCCGCTCAAGCCGTCAGCCTGGCTGTCACTGCTGTCATCCTCTGGGACTCGGTCATCGGCCGCCGCCTCTTGAGCGAGCCGCTGACATCGGTCGCCGGCAAGGCCCTGTACTATGCGCTCCTGGCCTGGTGCTGGAGCGCCGCCATTACCTTGCTCCTCTTCCTTCTCTTCCTCCGCGCCGGGGCTCGCCGCATCCTCTCCCGTACCCTCCGCACCGCCTCCGTCGCTGTCTGGTTCGCTCCCGCCACCATTCTGCTTTCCCAGCTATCGCCAGTCACGCTGCTGGCTTCTCTCGCCCTCGTGGCCGCCGCCACGCGCCTGTTCTATTCCGAATGGCAGGCCACGAGCTCTCCGCCCGAGCCGCCTCTGCCCGCGGCGCCCATCGGCCTCTTCGGGGAAAACGCGCCGCAGCCGCCCGCCATCACCCGCGAGCTCGCCAGCGGGGTCGCCGCCGCTCTCTCCCTGCAACTTGGCGTGGTCTCCATCTGGCAGCACCAACCCCTGATCGCCGGTGCCTGGTTCGTCATGGCCACGGCCATTCTCACGCTCTTCGCCCTGGTCAGCGGTGTGGTTTCGAATGCTGCGCCGCGCGGCTTGCCCCGTTCCGCTCTCGGTGTCCTCGCTACCATCCTGCTTGCCGCCTGCATCACCGTGGGCGGAGTACACTGGATGCGCGGCCGCGGGAACGGCGACGGCTCCGGTTCGGGTCTCGGTCCGGTCGCCAGCGCCCGCGAAGTGCTGCGGCAGCTCTTCGGCCCCGACCAAACTCCCGGCGGGGCCGCCGCGGCGCCCGTCCCGCCTCCACCGGCTCTCGGTCCCGCCAATCCGCCCGATGGCAGTTTTCCCGGAATCATCCTCTGGCCTGAAGTGAGTCCTGTCGCCCGCCTGGTCGCCCCACTTCCGCGTCTCCACGGCGACGCCGTTGCGCTCGCCCAGAGCTACAGCATCCCGTTCGATGGCCAGTATCTGCTCTACCGCTGGCCGTTCAGCCGCCCTCCCGTGACCTCCGTCCTGGAGCGCGGCACCCCCGTCGCCCTCGGCTTTCGCACCACGGACCAGGTGCCGCTGAATATGGATGCCATCCAGCGCTTCGATGAGCCCGTCGACCTCTCCTGCTGCACCCGCGTGCGCATCGAAGCCTGGAACGCCGATCGTTACCCCGACACCGTCTCGCTCGATCTCCTCGCCAACGGAGAGCCGCTCGGGAACGAACCCATCCGCTCGCGCCCCGATCTCAACCACGATCCCGTCATCGCCGTCCCCGAATCGCTCGATTTCCCCATTCCGCCCGGCATCCCGCCCGTCACCGAGTTGAGGATCATCTTCCGGCGCATGCGCGTCCGCGCCGACAAGAGCGCCCGCATCGCCATCGATCGCTTCGTGCTTCTCCGGTAATACGGCAGGATCTGGTCCGCCGCAGGCGGCACACCGCCCTGCCAAGGGCTCTCCGCAGATTCCCGCTCTTTACAGGGCTCGCGCCGGGCGTTACCATGGCGATTCAGGAAAACCCTAGGGTTCCCCAGGCCTTGTCGACTTACGTTTCGAAAATCTTCCCGGCCTTGTTGCTTGCCTGCAACGTCGGGGCGGCCGTTTGCTGCGCCATTGGCGGCGATTACCGCCGGTCCTTGTATTGGGCGGCGTCCGCGCTCTGCATCTGCGCGATTACGTTCTGACGCGTTATTCCCGGAAATTCCGGATGAACGTGTCGCGCGGCAAACCCTTCGCCAGCGCTTCCTTGCGCACGCGCTCCGCCTCATTCCGCGTCATCCAGCCGCCGATCGCCACCAGGTAGACGCGCCGGTTCGTCTGCGGCGTAAAGATCTCCACGTGCCATGCCGGATGCTTCGCATTGAGAAGCCTCGCCTCTTTCTCAGCCGCCGGCCGGTTGGCGTATTCGTACACCACCACTCGCCAGTTGTCATACGGGTCGGCCCGCTCGGTTTTTGAGGCGGGCGGAGCCGCGGTGGGAGCCGGATTCACAACCGGGCTGGCAGCCGGGAGCCGCGTAGGGACCACCGCCGGAGGCTCTGCCGTCGTGCGATCGGCCGCCGCGACGGGCGGAGGCGCGGGCGGCGCCGGGTTACGCCGCAATACGAGAGTCAGGAGCAGCGCCGCGAGCAGCCCCACAACCGGCACCCACTTCAGCGGCAGCCCGCGCTTTGCCGGCAGATTCAGCTTCGCCGCGGGCGCGATGCTCGGCAGGGGAGGCAGTGCCGCGGCCGCCGGCGCGCTTTCTTTCGCGGCTGGCGTCGGCTCCGTGGCGGCCGGCATGGTCACAGGTGGCGCGGCAGGAGGCGGCGGCGCGGCAGACGCTTGCGTCTCTGCCTTCAGCTCTTTGGCCGTCTGCTGTTCCGAATCTTCCCCGTACGCCTGCTGCACGAGCTTCGCGAATTGCTCCGGGATCCCCGTCACCGCCGCGCCGGGCTCGGGCCGCCGGCCGGTAAGAACTTCAACCACAGTGGCGCCCAGCGCGAGCCGGTCCGCGGCTTGCGTCAAGTCCGCCCCCGCGGGCCGGATCGTGTCCGATGCCAGCTTGATCCGGTCCCCGATTGACACAATGTGAGCCGGGTCAACCGCGCCGTGCACCAGCCCTTTGCCGTGCAGGTACGCAAGCGCGGCCTGGCATGCCGATAGAACTTCGCCCGCTTCGCTCTCCGATAACACTCGCTGCGCCACGGCGGCGGCCAGAAAGTCATCCGGATATTCGGTCACCAGGTAAATCAGACCGGTTCCTTCGCATTTCGTGCGCCCCGCATCCAGTGCCGAAAGCAGGTGCGGATGCCGAAGGCTTAGGATTTCGCGCCAGATCTCCAACTGGTCGCGGCTGGACGCATCGGCCAGCATCACCCGGATGGCGGCATCCGCGCCGTCGAACCTGGTCAGATACCAGGCGTCGTCGGCGCTCGACGTGAGGCATTGCTTCAGCCGGTAGCGGCCCGCAAGATCCTCTCCTTCAATCTGGTACCAGTTGAATGTCATCATGGCTTCGCGTGTCGGCTCGATCCGCGGCTGACGCGGCGCTCCCTACGCCGGCTCTTCGCGCCGCAACCGGTCGTAAGGGACCGCGAGCTTTGCGTAGTTCGTGCGGCAATTCACCAGCAACGGTCGTGCCACTCGCGCACGGCGCAGGAAAGCCGCCGAGGGAAGGTCCGCGCGCCGCCGGGAAAGGATGCGGGCTCAACCGGTAAAACTTACGCCTTTCGGTGTGCAATGAATACATGCCGATCCGGAAATGTTTCGGCTTTTCTGAGTGGCCCACGGAGTGCAGTAGTGGGAACCCAATTCCAAAAAGTTCACGGAGACCAGGATGTGGAATAAACGGGAAGAGAACACTGCATTGGGAACGCCGGACAACGGTCCGCGAGCCGTGGTGTCGACACCGCCGCCGGCAACGCCTTCGACCTCGCGCAACATGGCCGTTATCGGGGCATCCATGCGAATCAAGGGCGAAATCCGCAGCCGGGAGGAACTCATGGTGGAGGGCGATGTGGAAGGCACCATCGAGTCACAGAGTTCCATTACGATCGGACCCAATGGCTCCGTTAAGGCCTCCATTAAGGCCCGGCAGTTGTCCATCTACGGTTCGGTAAATGGGAACGTGGAGGTGACGGAGAAAATCGCCATTCGGGAGAAAGGCAGCCTTATCGGCGATATTAAAACTGCGGGAATCAGCATCGACGACGGTGCGTACTTCAAGGGGAGCATTGATATCGTTCGCCCCGAGCCGGTGCGGCAGCCCAAATCGGCGGCCCTGGCCGAAACCACCGCGGGCGCAGCTCAGTAAATCCCTGTTATCCAGCCGGCAATTTTTTCCATACCGGGAGCGGTTCCCGCCGGTTTCCCCGGCCGCGGATGCAATCCGCTCCCTCCGCGCCGCTAAGGTCCCGCCGATTTCGATTTGTGCATCTTCCGCCTCAGGTCGGGCCAGAATTCCCGAATCACGAATGTCAGCGTGTCGTACCCTACCTGGCTTCCCCACACGCTCGCCGCGTTTCCCAGATTTCGATTATCTCTCGGATGATAGGTGTAGACGGAAATCCCCGATGCCACCGCGCTGCCTAAAATTTCCGAGACGTTAAACTGGTTGTGCCCGGCATCCGACCGGATCACAAAGGCCCGGCTGATCGCGTATCCGGTCCGGTGCAGGAATCCGCCGTGGCCCAGTTGGTAATACCGCGGATCCTGCCGGAAAATGGAAGGGAATATCGCTGCCGTCATGAAGTTTTCAATGGTGCCGTCAGCGAAATACGCCCCGTACCGTTTGCCGTAGCCTTCGGCCCCCTGTCCGAAGCCGGATTCGCTGTTCTCCCACTGGCTGATGCCCGCCAGCACGCCATACCAGCAGAATACGACCGGGTCGAACGAACCCCGCGCCGTCACCTTGAATTTTTCCCCCGTCGTCAGCGGCGGCACGTGCTGCGCGTTCTCCAGCGTCAGAAAGTTCGGCAGCGTGAAAAACAGTCGGTCCTTCGACGTCCCCTTCTGGCCATTCCTGCTGTTCCCGCTCGCCGGGTTTTGCGCCGGCGCCTGCGGCGCTACGCTTCCGGCAGGAGGCTCGGCCGGCTGCCCCGCCGGGTGGTCCTGTCCCCACATCACAGCCGTCGCAAACCACAGCACCAGGAGAATCAGTTTCTTCATGATCAATGGCTTATAAGTTGTTCTACCCCGAACCAGCCTTCGCGGTTGCGCTCCCCCCTCCGATTCCCCCAAGCGGCTTTCGAATTCACACGCCCGGTCTCTTCTCCTGGCGCTTTCTCCGCTGCCGCCGTCCGGACCCGATTTGGTATACTCGGCTCGATTCTCGATGACAGCAGAAACGATCTTGCTTGTGGATGATGAGGCCTCCGTTCGCTCCTACATCCGGAACATTCTCAGGCGGGAGGGGTTCCAGGTCCTTGAAGGAGTGGACGGCGTGGACGCCCTCCAGCAGGTTGAGCGCCACCAGTCGCCCGTCGATCTGCTGGTAACGGATATCCGTATGCCACGCATGGACGGCCTCGCGCTGGCGCGCTCCGTGAATGAGAAATTTCCCGCGACCCCCATCCTATACATCTCCGGTTTCCCCTTCGATCTCGAAGAGGAGCGCACCCTTCATCCCGCCACTGTCTGCGCGTTCCTGGCCAAGCCTTTCAGCCGCCAGACGCTGGTGGAGGCCGTCCGCAAGTGCCTCTCCCGGGCCCGGCACACGGCTTGATCCTGTCTCGCTGTCCTGAACCGCTCCTCCGCCAGGGGTTGGCAACCCGCCCTGCCAGGGGATTCGCGGAATGCCCCGCTGAATGTCTGGTTCCACACCGCCGGTTTGAGAATCTGCGAACCGTTCGCACAGATGCACAAGTCCTCGAGTTGTAGAATAAGGGGGCATCGGGCACTTGATTGCAATCGGGTGTCCGGTGTTAGGTAATCCGCTGTTATTACGATCCTGAATGGGCGTCCGTCCGTATCTTCCCGCAGTCCTAAGGCTGTATGAGAAGGATGAAACGCGCATGCCTCGTCTCGCTTCAGCCGGTCGCGCTATTGGTTTGCTGGTGCTTCTGCTTTCGCGATATCCGCTCGTGAAAGCGCAGGACCAGCAGGCGCTGACCGCAACGTCCAATCAGCTCAAGAGCCTCACCTTGGAACAGCTTTCCGAAATCCAGGTCACCACGCCTTCCAAGGAGCCTGAAAAGGCCTTCCAGACTCCCGCCGCCATCTACGTCATCACCAGCGAGGATATCCGTCGCTCCGGTGTCACCAGCGTGCCCGAGGTGCTGCGCCTCGCGCCCGGCGTCGAAGTCTCCCGCATCGACTCCGATAAATGGGCAATCGGCATTCGCGGCTTCGGCAGCCGCCTCTCCCGCTCGGTTCTGGTCATGATCGACGGTCGCACCGTCTACACTCCCCTCTTCGCCGGTACCTATTGGGAAGTCGAAGACACCATGCTCGAGGATATCGACCGCATCGAGGTGATTCGCGGCCCGGGTGGCACCATCTGGGGTCCCAATGCGGTCGATGGTGTCATCAACATTATTACCAAGCCGCCTACCGAGACTCATGGCACTCTCGCCTCCGCCGGCGGCGGCAATGTCGATCAGGGCTTCGCCGCCTTCCGCTACGGCGGCGGCAATGACCGGGGTCTCGATTACCGTTTTTACGGCAAGGGCTACACATACGGCCCCGGATACCATCCGAACGGCCGGAACTATGACGATTGGCGCGGCGCCCAGGCCGGCTTTCGCATCCAATGGTCCCCCAGCGCTCGCGATACCTTCACCCTTCAGGGCGACGCGTACCACATCCTGGCCGGCGAAAGCGTCAGCGCCACCACCTACGCCGCGCCCTACCAGCGCATCGTCGATGCCAACGCGGATCTTTCCGGAGGCAACGTGATGGGCGTCTGGCAGCGCACCCTCGACAATGGCGGCGATCTCCTTCTCCAGGTCTACTACGACCGCACCAATCGCTGGGAGCCGAACCTGGCCGATTACCGCAATACCTTCGACGTCGATTTTGTCCAGCATCTGCCCGCCGGCGCGCGCAATCGCATCACTTGGGGTCTCGGCGCCCGCGCCAGCCACGCCGATGATCCCGTCGTCGTCTCCGGCCTCCAGTTCCTCCCCTACGATCGTACCGATCAGCTCTACACCGCCTTCCTTCAGGATGAATTCTCGCTCGTCGAAAACCGCCTGGCCCTCGTGGCCGGAACCAAGCTGCTGCGCACCAACTTCACCGGCTTCGAATTCGAGCCGAGCGTCCGCCTGCTCTATACTCCTTCCGATAAGGAAACCCTCTGGGCCGCCTTCACCCACGCGGTCCGCACCCCCTCCGACGCCGAGGAGAACTTCTACTTACTTGGCTTCACGGGCTCCGTCGTTAACGGCATTCCCTTGCTGGCCCGCTTCAACGCCAATCCCAATTTCGCGCCCGAGCTCATGAACGGCTGGGAGCTCGGCTACCGCCGCATCCTTGGGAAATCTATCTCGCTCGATATCGCCGGCTTTTACAACCACTATCACGACCTGTTCGATGAGGAACTCACCGGTCCGGTGTTCCTGGAAGACGATCCTCCGCCCGAGCATCTCCTTCTTCCCGCGCAGTTCGGCAATGGCCTGTACGGCTACACCAAGGGAATCGAAGTGGCGCCCGAGTGGCGTCCGGTGGACCGCTGGCGCCTGCGCGCCGCCTATTCCTTCCTCCACATGAACATCGGCAAGCTGCCTCATTCCGCGGATCTCGGAACTGCTCCCGGCATCGTCGGTTCCAGCCCGCAGCATGAGGCCTGGGTCCAGTCCTCCCTCGATCTCACCAGAAAGCTCCAGTTGGATCTGACCTTTCGCTATGTGAGCGCCCTGCCGGGCCAGGCCGTGCCTGCGTATTCCACCGGCGATGCCCGCTTCGGCTGGCGCTTGCTCCCGTATCTGGATCTGTCGCTCGTCGGCACCAATCTTTTTCAGCCTGACCATTTCGAATTCGGTGGTGATCCGGAAGGGCTCGTCGGAATCCGCCGCAGCGTCTATCTCAAGCTGACGTGGACCAGGTGAACCGGCGCATGGGGGGAACTTTCGATCGCTCGTTGCGGGCCGCCTGGATCCTTTTCGCGATGCTGACCGTTCCGGTCTTGCCATCCGCGGCGCAGATCCGCGCCCGGCTCTCCGAGTACGATGTCAAAGCAGCCTTCCTGCTGAATTTCACCCGCTTCGTTACCTGGCCCGCCGCCGCTTTTGCCGGCGCCAATTCCCCCTTCGCCATCTGTATCCTCGGCGACGATCCCTTCGGCAGCGGTTTCGATCAGTTGGTCTCCGGCGAAACGGTCGACGGCAGAAAGGTCACCGTCGAGCGCCTCAAAACACCACCCCAGCCCAAAACCTGCCAGATCCTCTTCATCGGCGATACCGACAAGGACCTTCCTGCGCTCCTGGAAGGCCTCGGCACAGGCGTTCTCACCGTGGGCGAGCAGCCCGGCTTTTTGCGGGCCGGCGGTATCATCAAATTCGACGTTGAAGACCGCCGTGTTCGCTTCGACATTAACCGGCGTGCGGCTGCGCATGCCTCGCTAACCCTCAGCGCCCGTCTTTTGGGCGTTGCCCGCAAGGTCGTGAAGGAGTGAAGTGAGAGGCCTCCTCCTGCGCGCGCTCCGCGATCTGCCGATCAAGCAGAAGGTGCTGGTGATCGTCCTGGTGACCACCGCTGCCGCCCTCCTGCTGGCCGGCGTCGCCATCGTCGCGACCGATGCCGTCCTGTTCCGCATCCGTATGGAACGTGATCTCTCCACCCTCGCCGACATCGTCGGCGAAAACTGCACCGCCGCCCTCACTTTCGATGATCCCCACGTCGCTTCGGAAAACCTGGCTGCCCTGCAGGAGCGCCAGTATCTGATCGCCGCCTGCCTGGATAGGCCGAATGGCTCCGTCTTTGCCGAATACGAGCGCCCCGGCGCTCCCAGATGCCCCACTCCTGCGCCGAGTGAACAGGTCCTTTTCACCAGCCGCGGCCTGATTGTCTCCCACCCCATTCTGCTCGAACACCGCCGCGTCGGCACCCTCGTCCTGCTCTACGGCATCAACGAATTCACTGACCGCCTCCACATCTACGGTGGAATCGTGCTGCTCATCCTGATCGGCTCCATCCTGGCCGCGTTCATCCTTTCTTCCCGCCTGCGCGATATCATCGCCACTCCCATTTCCCGCCTGGCCCACGCCGCCGGCTCCATCTCCGAAACCGGCAATTACGGCATTCGCGTGGAAAGGGATTCGCCCGATGAGCTCGGCGTCCTGGTGGACGCCTTCAACCAGATGCTGGGCCGCATCGAATCTCGTGACATCCAGGTTCAGAACGCCCGCAACCTTCTCCAGACCACCCTCAGCAGCATCGGCGACGCCGTCATCTCCACCGATGTCTTCGGCCACATCGTCTTTGCCAACCCCGTCGCCCGCGCCCTCCTCCGCCGGCCCGGCCAGGAAATTGCCGGCGAGTCCATCGGCGGCGTCTTCCGCATCGTCAACGAATTCTCCCGCACCCCGGTCGAAAATCCCGTGGATAAGGTGTTGCGCGAAGGTTCTCCCGCCGGTCTGGCCAATCACACCATCCTGATCGCCGCAGACGGCAGCGAAATCCCCATCGATGACAGCGCCGCTCCCATCCGCCAGGGCAGCCAGATTGTCGGCGTCGTGCTCGTCTTCCGGGATATCAGCGAGCGCCGCCGCGCGCAGCGCGATGCCGCCTACCTCGCCGCCATCGTGGACTCCTCCGAGGATGCCATTATCGGCTGCTCCCCCGCCGGCATCATCCAGAGCTGGAATCCCGGCGCCGAGCGCCTCTTCGGCTATCGTGCCGGCGAAGTCATCGGCCGTCCCCTCGTCGAGCTCGTGCCTCCCGACCGCCGCGAAGAGGAAGCCGGCATCATGGACCGTCTCAGGGCCGGCGGTTCTCTCGTCCAGTTCGAAACCGTCCGCGTCCGCAAGGATGGCTCCCCAATCGACGTCTCCATCGCCGTCTCTCCCATCCGCGACAAGGCCGGCCAGATTATCGGCGTCTCACAAATGGTGCGCGATATCACCGAGCAGAAGCGCGACGCCGAGCAGATGCGGCAAACCCAGAAACTGGAAAGCCTCGGCGTTTTGGCCGGTGGAATCGCCCACGACTTCAACAACCTCCTCACCGGAATCCTCGGCAACGCCAGTCTGGCTCTCGACGATCTCCCGCCCGGAACGCCCGCGCGCGAACCGGTCGAAGCCCTCATTTCCGCCAGCGAAAGGGCCGCCCAACTCGCCCGCCAGATGCTCGCCTACTCCGGCAAGGGCCACTTCGTTCTGGAGCGCGTGGATTTCTCCGCCCGCGTCCGCGAAACCCTGCCCCTGATCAAGAGCTCGATTCCCGCACACGTCGAGCTGCGGCTCGATCTGGGCGAATCCCTGCCTCCCGTGGAGGCCGATGGCGCCCAGTTGCAGCAGCTCATGATGAACATCATCATCAACGGCGCCGAATCCATTCCCGAAGGCGCTCCCGGAACGGTCACCATCACCACCCGTGCCGAAGAGGTTGGCAAAGAAGGATGCCGCATCTGCCAACCGGTCGGCGGCGGCGAATTGCCGCCCGGCCGCTATGTTCTCTTCCAGGTCGCCGATACTGGAGCCGGCATGGACGAAGAGACCCGCGCGCGCATCTTCGATCCCTTCTTTACCACCAAGTTCACCGGTCGCGGCCTCGGTCTCGCCGCCGTGCTCGGCATCGTGCGCGGCCACCACGGCGCCATCGAAGTTTCGAGCGCGTTGGGAGAGGGCACAATCTTCCGCGTCTTATTCCCTGCCGCCGCCAACCACACCCGGCAGCCTCTCGCCCCCCCGGCTCGCGATCTCGATCTCCACGGCGCCGGTCTCATCCTGGTGGTCGATGATGAGCAGACCGTCCGCTCCGTCGCCAGACAGGCGCTGGAACGCTATGGCTACAAGGTCCTGCTCGCCGAGGACGGCGCCCGCGGCCTCGATGTCTTCCAGCGCGAGGCCGCCCGCCTTCAGTGCGTCGTGCTCGATCTGACCATGCCCGTGATGAGCGGTGAAGAAACCCTGGCCCGCATGAAAGCCGTCAGCACCACCATCCCCATCATCCTCTCGAGCGGCTTCAACGAAGCGCAGGCCGTCCGGCAGTTCGAAGGCAAAGGCCTCGCCGGCTTCCTCCAGAAACCCTACAAATCCTCCGTCCTCCTCGAAACCATCAAACGCGTAATCTCCGAGGCCTCCGCCGCCCAGTTCCCTCCGGCACCATAAGGCTCCGCAGCTACCCGTGCCCATCTACGTCGATCCGTGCTCCCATGGGCCGAGCCCATCGAAGCCGATGAAACGAGGTGGGGGCCGCGCTTCCGCCTGCCAGCCCGC
Source organism: Bryobacteraceae bacterium (assembly GCA_035508655.1). Taxonomy (GTDB): domain Bacteria; phylum Acidobacteriota; class Terriglobia; order Bryobacterales; family Bryobacteraceae; genus DATGMB01. Next base: position 4,638 of record DATJMP010000009.1, on the reverse strand, counting down.
CGTTTACCTGGGGTATTCACCGCTTTCTTCTTGCCGCTCTCAGCTCCTGCCTCACTCGTTGGCGTGACTTTGCATCGCGCCGCATATTGGGCCATGCACGCCGCGCTGCCAGTTCCCAGACGGCATACCCGGCCAACGTCGCCGGAACCCAAAACATCGGAAAGCTGTATCGGATATCCGTTTGGATGAACACAAAGGGCAGCGAATAGACAACCGCACACATGCCCAGGGTGACCGCCGTCCGATTCGTCCTTCCGACCCACGCCCCAATGGCTGCCACGGGGACGAGAAAAAAGTACAGGTGGGCTTGCCAACCCTCGATGGATGACGGCAGCCAGTAGTGAAATGCTCTTTCACCGGATAGCTGGACAAATCGTGCTGGATGCCTTAACATCCACTTCGCCGCGTCGGCGAGACGCAGCCGGTTATATGCGCCCTCCCCGAGCTTTGACACCAGCCTCGCTTCCTGCACCAGCTGAGTCGGATGCATCTCCATTAAGGAACCGGCATTCGCGACGAGTTCAGCCTCCGCGCGGTCGTTGTTGGAGACGTACAGTTCGAGACCCAGATTGTCCCGAATAAAATAAGGTGCGCCGACTGCCACCCAGTTGCGCACAATCCACGGCGTGCAGATCACCAGCGCAACAGCCGTCACGATAGCCGCGAAGCGCCTGTTCCTTCTCGCCGCCATTATGACGAGCGCCGCCAGCGAAACGGGGTTCGCCAGAATCGTCACACCGGACCAAACGCCCGCGATCAGTGGTGCGCTCTTGAGAATCGCCATGGCCGCCAAAATGAGCAGCAGGGCCGCCAGTGCAGCATCATGCTGAGGCATCAGGCGGGAGGAGGAGGCTAGCAGAATGGCGCCCGCGATGCCGGGACCGCGAGTCCCGTACACCGACACGGAGAGCAGCGGCAGAAAAGCGGCCGCTGCGCCGAGCAGGCACGCATTCATCGCGATCAGCAGCAACGTGGCCGGAACCGAGTTCATCCCGAATACGCGGTAGAGCAAAGCGATCATCGATGCATACACAGGGGGCACGTGCGCCGTAAGACCGGTTGGCAGAGCGTACGGGTCGCGGAATTGCCCCGATACGGCCAGGTTGCGCGCAACGGTCATGGTTTCATAGCCACGGGCGAGGCGCACATCGTCCAGGCCAAGCGGGATCTGAAGCAGCGTCCAAATCGTCGTTGCCGCGAACAAAGCAAGCCACAGTTTCTTCGAAGACCCGCTCGGCGCTGCTTCACCCGCTGCAGCCAGTGTCATGACAAATAATCCCTCGCTTTCCCGGTAAACCTCGATTATAAGTGCCGTTCCCTAACCAGGCCACGAGGTTGTCTCGACACCTGCACGCCGGCGATTCACCGAGCGCTACAACACCTTGCTCCCGTATCGCTGGAGCGCCTTCTGATTGAACTCCACTCCGAAACCGGGCGTGCTGTCGAGGTACAGCACGCTCTTCTCGACGCGCGGCTTGCGGTCGTAGATCTCGAACCAGAATGGGTCGCGGTCGGGGTTGGCGAACGATTCCAGGATGTAGCCGTTCGGGATGGAAGCGAGCAGGTGCCCGTGCAGCACCGGTTCGTGATGCGGCGCCATGCGGATGAACGACATGCTGGCCATGCCCGCGATCTTCCGCCACTCGGTGATGCCCGCGTGAGCGTTGCAGTCGAACTGCATCACGTCGATGGCCCCGGTCTCCATCAGGCGCCGTGCACCCCAACGGGTGAGTTCATGCTCGCCGGAAGCTAGCGGGATGCGCGTGTTCAGCTTGAGCTGCTTGAGCGGCTCGACGTCGTCGTACCACTGCAGTGGCTCTTCCAGCCAGGTGATGTCCAGATCGTACATCTTGTTGGAGGCGCGGATGGCCGTCGGAACGTCCCACCCCTGGTTGGCATCGAGCATCAGCTTGACGTTCGGCCCCACCGCCTGCCGGACCGCCTTGGCGCGCTCGTAGTCGTCTTCCACCGTGTAGCCTCCGCTGATCCCGCCGACCTTCAGCTTGATGGCGTTGAACCCCTGGTCCACATAGCCGCGCACTTCCTGAACTAACTCGGGAATGCCCTTGCCTTCCCGGTAATAACCACCGGTCACATACACCGGCACCGTATCGCGGTAGCCGCCCAGGAACTTATATACCGGCAGCCCGGTGGACTTCGCCATGATGTCGTAGATGGCGGCATCGATCGGAGCCATCGCGGCAATGACTTCGCCTTGCGGCCAACCCTTGGTCGAAGGCTCGCGGCCATAAGTGGCGGCGAACATCTTCTCCCAGATCTTGCCCACCATGAAGGGATCCTCGCCCATGACCAGGTCGCCGAAGCCCTTGCGCAGAATGTTGACGCCGCCCCCGGCTCCTTCTCCCGTTCCGGAGATGCCGCCGTCGGTGTGGAGCGTGACGATCAGGCGGGAGGCTTTCGGTTCGTAGCCGCCGATGGGTGAATTGGCCATCCAGAACCGCTCTTTGAGCGGCTTCTCCAGGTGGATCGCCTCCATGGAAGTGATTTTGAGCGGCTTGGCTGCATTCGATGGACGGTCGCTTGCGGGAGTGTCCGCCATTGCGGCGGCGGGCGCACCCGCGAGAACAGCTTGCAATACATTGCGGCGGGTCATGGCCGCAAGTCTATCACCGCCCCGGCCAGCCCGGAATGGCATTCTCCGGCAACAACGCGCCCTTCTAAGCCCGAATACAACAGCGGCCTGAAGGATACAATGAATCCAATATGTGGACCCGGTTCCTGCTGCTGATCGGCATCGCTACGGGAATGCGGGCCCAGCAGTATGACCCGATGGACTTGCTCCGGCGTGTCCAAGCCAGAATTGCTAGATCCCTGGAGCGCCTGCCTCGGTACATGTGCACCGAGACCATCGACCGCACCGTCGAAAACCCCGATATTCACGATCTCCGAACTGCATGCGACCAAGGACCCGCGCGACGAGCCGCTCATCTCGCAACCTCGGACCGGCTGAGGTTGGATGTCGGCATCGCGTCGAACGTTGAGATGTACTCCTGGGTGGGGGAGAGCCGGTTTGACGACCGCGATCTGTTGGACATCGTCCGTGAAGGAGCGATATCCACGGGAAGCTTCGCAGCTTTTCTTGTGGCGATTTTTCGTGCCGGGTACGCCAGGTTCACTTATAATGGCGAGACCACGGAAAATGGCCGGAAAGTTGCCGAATTCGGCTACTCGGTCTCGCACGATGATAGCCACTACCTCTATGGCAATCCCGGGCATCAGGTGGTCACCGGCTACTCGGGCACATTTCTCGTGGACCCAAGCATCAGCGACCTCGTGCAGTTGGTGGTCCGCACCAGCCAACTTCCTCGGGAGACCTTGGCCTGCTATGCCTCCACTACTCTGGAGTACATGCGCGTGCACTTCGGGGAGTCCGACTTTCTTCTTCCAAGGGAATCCCGTTTGAGGATTTACCAGACGGACGGGGGCGAGTCGGAGAACCGGACGGTCTTTTCGAACTGCCACGAGTTTCTTGGCGATTCGACCATTTCCTTCTCGCCTCCGAATTCTTCCCCCGGGGACGCCAGTCGCGGCTCGGTATCGCCAGCCCTGGCAATTCCTCCTGGGCTTCGATTCCGCGTGGCTTTGAGTCAGGGGATTGACACCTCGACCGCAGCAGCCGGAGATCCAATCAAAGCCAGGCTGATCGAACCCATCAAAAATCACTCGAAGGTCCTGGCTCCGGCGCGCACCCCCGTGACCGCCCGCATCGTTCGGATACGGCAGTACTACAGCGGTGGCGCGACCGCGATCGCACTCGACATCAAACTGGAGACCGTGGAGATTGCAGGCGTAAGAGTGCAACTCGCGGCCGCGCCGGACACCGGTAAAGCTTTCCAGAAGTCCAAGACCGGCACCCTCCAGCGGAGCATCGATTTGGGCACCTTGCGCAACCTGGAAGACCGCTCTGCCAGCTACGTGTTTCGAAATGTCCAACCGCATTATCTGATTGGCAGCGGCCTGGAATCGAATTGGGTAACGGGAACCCCGTAGAGTGCGGCTGCGCTGTCAAACCCGCCCCTTGCGCCATCCCCCGCCGCCTGTTATACCTTTCAGCTATCGCACCGACTCACCACCGAAGGAGGTCGAGATGAAATGCATCCCCGTTCGGCCCGCCGCCGCTATCCTCGCTGCGGCTCTCCTGGCCATTGCCGCCCGTGCCGCCGATCCCCAAACCATCCCGCTCTATACCGGCGCCGCACCCGGCATGGAAAATGCCGACTACCCCGAAACCGATATCGTCCAGGGCGTACGCCAAATCCACAACGTCACCAAACCCGTCCTCCTCGCCTTCCTCCCCGATCCCTCCAAGGCTAACGGAACCGCGTGGGTCGTCTGCCCCGGCGGCGGCTTTCAATGGCTCGCCATCGAGTATGAAGGCACCGACCTCGCCCGCTGGCTCAACGACCAGGGCATCGCCGCCTTCGTCCTCAAGTACCGCGTCATGCGCACCGGCGAAGGTGCGCCCCAGGATCCCGCCGGCATGCCCGAGCGCCGCCGTGCCGCCATCTCTTGGGCCGTCGCCGATGGCGGCCAGGCTATCCGTCTCGTCCGCTCCCGCGCCGCCGAGTTCCACATCAACCCCGGCCGCATCGGCATCATCGGCTTCTCCGCCGGCGG
>DATJMP010000008.1:0-2324 GCA_035508655.1 Bryobacteraceae bacterium | reverse complement strand
TGGAACTCGAGCGCAGCGTTCACCGAGTAAGCGTTGCCCGTCCCGAACTCATCCACCTGCACCGAGTGGTCGATCACCAGCTCCGCCGGCTGCAGCGGATTGATCTTTTGCGGATCGCCGCCCAGCACCTGCATCGCATCCCGCATCGCCGCCAGATCGACAATGGCCGGCACCCCGGTAAAGTCCTGCATCAGCACGCGCGCCGGCATCCACGAGATTTCGCGCGACGGCTCCGCCTTCGCATCCCACTGAGCCAAAAATTCAATATCGTCCGCCGTAACTGACTTGCCGTCTTCGTACCGCAGCAGGTTCTCGAGCAGGATTCTCAGGCTGAAGGGCAGGCGAGTAAGCGAAATGCCTTTCTTCTCCAGCGCGCTGAGTCGGAAAATCTCGTACGTCTTGCCGCCGGCCTTGAGCTCGGACTGGCTGCCAAAAGTGTTCATGGACGTTTCCTTTCGTCGGGTGAGGCGCGAAGTCATCGCTCACGCCCATCATCGATGCATCGGCGCGAAGCGAAAGGTAGCGGACTCAGGAAGTGCGTCGTCCACGATCGGGACGGCCGCGGCGGAAGCGCCGGAGAAGCGGTGGCTGCGAAATGGAGGCCTGCATCGTCACCGACTTGTATTTTAGAACGATTTCACAGCTCCGGGCACCGCTCGAAGGCGAATGCCCGGCCCGGCGTCACTTCGGCCGCGCCATATCGAACCGGTCCCGCGTCCGCACATAAGTCGGGCCGCCCATGCGCCCGATCGCCCGCAGCTTGTCCGGATCCACCTTGCCGTTCGCAACAATCGCCTCGTCCACGTGGATCCGCACCACGTCGCCCAGGATCAGGTTCCCGCCCCCCGGCTTGTCGCTGATCGCAATCACCTGCCGCAGCCGGCACTCCATCTGCACCCGGCTCTCCGCCACCCGCGGCGGCCGCACCAGCTCGCTGGCCAGCGGAGTCAGACCCGCGAGCTCAAATTCATCCACCTCCGGAGGCACTTCCGCCGAAGCCGCATTCATCCGCTCCGCAAAATCCTCTGACACGATGTTCACTACGAATTCCCCGGTCGCCGCCACATTGTGCAGCGTGTCCTTCTGCGGCCGCGGCCCAGTCCGAACCGCCGTCACAAAGCACACCACCGGAGGATTAGTGCTGCACCCGGTGAAATAGCTGAACGGCGCCAAATTGCGCACGCCCAACTCATCGAGGCTCGAAACGAACGCGATCGGCCGTGGCACAATCACCCCGATCATCAGCTTGTACAGGCTCTCCGGCGACTCCGTAGCAGGATCGAAACGCAGCATATTCATGATTCTCTCCCGTTGGATGGCCGTCAGCCCACCCGCGATTCGCCGCCCCAAACTCGAAGAGAGTGAACATTTCTTAACAGTTTTATGTTAACTATGGTTTACGGGCTCCATTCGGCAGCCGCCGCCGCGAAAGCTGCCGGCGAAGCCGCCCAACCGAGAACTACCGCCAAATATGGGTGCAACCACGCAATCCCGGAGCAGAACAGGCGCTGCGATCCCGGCCGCAGCCGATGCCCCCGTCGTCGTCACCCACGAAGACCTCGACCGCGCCCGCGATCGCGCCCGCGTCTGGAAAGCCCGCCGTCGCGGCGGCCTCCGCGCCAATATGTGGCTCCTCTGGCTGCTCATCGGCCCCGGCATCCTCGTCATGCTCGGCGAAAACGATGGCCCCAGCATGCTCAGCTATGCCGCCACCGGCGCTCGCTTCGGCCTTGGCTTCTTCGTCCCCTTCGTCATCCTCACCTTCGCCATGGCCCTCATCGTCCAGGAGATGACCGTCCGCCTCGGCGCAGCCACGCATCGCGGCCACGCCGAGCTCATCTTCGAGCGCTTCGGTCCCTTCTGGGGATGGTTCTCCATGATCGATCTCATGGTCGGCAACTTCCTCACTCTCGTCACCGAATTCATCGCCATCCGCGCCGGCCTCGGTTTCTTCGGCGTCCGCCCGGCCATCTCCGTGACCGCCGCATGGCTCGTTCTTTTCGCCGCCCTCATGGCCCACCGCTATTGGACCTGGGAGCGCGTCACCCTCACCGCCGCGATGTTCAACCTGATCTTCGTTCCCGTCGCCCTGCTGACTCATCCCCACTGGCACGCCATCGGCACGGCACTTTTCACCTGGAAGCCCCTTCCCGGCGGCATCACCCAAGAAACGATTTTGATCCTCCTCGCCGATATCGGCGCCACCGTCACTCCCTGGATGCTCTTCTTCCAGCAGAGCGCCATCGCCGACAAGGGCCTCACTACGCACGACATTCACTTCGGCCGCATCGACACGGTGCTGGGCGCGGCTCTGGCGGCTCTCG
>DATJMP010000007.1:0-12041 GCA_035508655.1 Bryobacteraceae bacterium | reverse complement strand
CACTGGATATTCGAGCATCCGGCGCGATTACACGGCCGCCCTTTACGCATTGATGGCCGCCGTCGGCGTGGTGCTGCTGATCGCCTGCGCCAATGTCGCTAATCTCCTCATCTCCCGTGCTTCCGCGCGGCGGAAGGAAATTGCGATTCGGATGGCAATCGGCGCCGGACGCGCCCGGCTGATTCGGCAGTTGCTTACCGAAAGCCTGCTTCTTTCGTCGATGGGCGCGGTCCTGGGCGTCTTATTCGCTGAGTGGGCGAGCCGAATGCTCGTGCGATTTCTGGACACCAGCAACTCGACCGTCGTTCTCGATCTGTCGATTGACGTTCGCGTACTCGCTTTTACCATGGGGGTCGCCGTCGCCACGGGTATCCTGTTCGGACTCGCGCCGGCATGGCAGGGTGTGCACGTCGACCCGCACTCCGCCATGAAGGCCAATGGGCGCGGCGTGGTGGAATCGCACGCCCGGTTGGGGCTCGGGAAGATGCTGGTCATGGTGCAAGTCGCTCTGTCGCTGGTGCTTCTGGTCGGCGCCGGGCTCATGCTCAAAACGTTCGCGAAGCTCGCTACGGTCGATACGGGCTTCGACAAGAACCAGGTTCTGCTCATCCGTGTCGACCCTCGCTACGCGAGTGTTCCACTTGACCGGCGTCTGGCGCTTTACCAGGAATTGCAGCAACGGCTCGGCGCCATTCCCGGCGTCCGCTCCGCGAGCTTCGCCGATATCACGCCGGTCAGCGGAAGTTTCGCGAACCAGATCGTCCATGTCGAAGGGTATGTGCCGAAATCGCGGAAAGATATGGTCGTGTGGAACAATTCGATCAGCCCCGGATTCTTCGCCACCATGGAGACGCCATTCATCGCCGGCCGCGATTTCAACGAGCACGACACGCTGCACGCGCCGCTGGTCGCCGTGATCAACGAATCGATGGCGCGCAAGTTCTTCGGCAGCCCGTTCCGCGCAGTCGGCAAGACGTTTCGGAACGGATGGAACGAGATCAGCGGTCCCATCCAGATCGTCGGCGTCGTCAAAGACACGAAGTACATCAGCTTGAGAGCGGAGAATGAAGCGATTGCGTATTATCCGCTATCGCAGTTGCCTCCGATGCGGTGGGCCAATTTCGTGCTTCGGGCCAACGGACCTGCCGCTTCACTCATTCCAAGCGTGAAAGCAGCCGTCGACGAAGTGAATCACGATATCACGTTGCAATTCCGCACCCTTGCTCTTCAGGTTGACGAGTCGCTGGGCCGGGAACGGCTTCTGGCAACCCTCTCCGGATTCTTCGGCGCCCTTGCGTTGGCTTTGGCCGTCATCGGGCTCTACGGCGTCATGTCGTACAACGTCGCCCGGCGGCGCAATGAAATCGGTATCCGCATGGCGCTTGGCGCGGAGCAGGCTCGCGTGCTCCGCATGGTCCTGGGCGAAGTGGCGATTCTCATTGTGGCCGGCCTTGCGCTTGGATTGGCGGTCGCGGTCTTCTCCACGCGCCTCCTTGCCAGTTTCCTTTACCGCCTGGAGCCCAACGATCCCACAACTCTGGTCACGGCCTGCGTGGTTCTCGCCGTGTCGGCTGTCGTCGCCGGTCTTCTGCCGGCCCGGCGCGCCGCCAATCTGGATCCAATGACGGCTCTACGCGAAGAATAAGCTGTTGCTTCGGTTATCGGTGGGATGGTGAGGCCGGGAGGTTGAGGGCGGCGCGGTAGAGAGTAGACCGGGCGATTCCTTCAGGACACGTTGATCGAGCGGCAGTTCGCCGACGCTCTGATCCCTTTCTTGAGGTTGCCCCTTCAGGGCAGCAGGCAAGTTGCCTGCAGATCGAAGAGCTGGAAACGTGATCCGTTCAAACTCATTTGGACGAAGTGCGATGGGCCCAGACCTGAATCGGGATCGATACCGGTTGAAGGCGGAGCGGTTCGAGGCCGATCGGGACGCCTTTCTCGTTCAGAAGGTGAAGGCGGGACTTGGGGGCAGGAAAGGCGGAGAGGTTCCAACCCGGCTCCGCCGGAGTCGAACGGAGGGTGAAAAGGACGTCGAGATCCCCGGGGACTGACCAGCGAACGTTGCGGAACTCGAACCGCCAGAGGCCGTTTTCGGGTGTGAGAACGGCCTCGGACGAGATAGGGACGAGCGCGTGGCAGTCGCAGACCGGAACGCCGGGCACGGGAGGATTGTCCAGGGCGCCGAACAGCGTGACCTTGTGCACCTGCGGGTTGGGAAACGCCCAGACGCGGATGGCGTCGATCATCCAGACCTCGCCGGAGGCGCCGATACGGAAGGCGTCGGCGTACGAACCTTTCGAACCACGGCTGACAGGCTGAGGGATAGGGGAACGATCAGCGGGAACACGGTTAACCACCAGCGTTTGGGCGGGGAGAAACGACAGAGAAGCCGCGAGAAGGACCAGCCGGTGGGAGCTACAAATCACACCGCATATCTTAGGACAACTCTCTCCATTTCTTAAAGATAGGAGTACTAGATGGAAAGTGAACAGCGGTGTGCTATCGCCCCCGCCAGCCACTTCACCCCCGGGATTCGGCCAAATCCACGCGGAAGGACGGTCGAGCCCTGTTTTCAGGCAGTTCCGCCGGATTCGGACGGGCGGACGATTCCAGATCCTGTCCGGCCATCCCTGTACCAGTACCCCTATTCTCTCTAGATGACCTTTAGTACCGCAAAATCATAGACTTATGAGGGTTCAGAGGCCTACTATATAGGACTGAGGATGTACGCTCTGCGCAAACCGGGACGAATCTGGCACATCGGCTTCATATGGGCGGCGGTCTTGCTGTTTGCCCCCATGGCGCGAGCGAACACCACGTTTTTCACCGACACCGGCAGCGTGTGCAGTGCGTGGAGTCCGTGCTGGCAGGCCTCCCAGTTTGGAGTGCTGGTGGGACTCGGGAGCGCGGTAGGGTCCGTCGGCGACCTGTATACCGGCGCCGGCAGTAACAAGACAATCGTCAATGGAACGGTTGGGATCGGGCAATCCAGCTATATGACCGATACGACCGTTGCGGAGACCTGGAATAACGCGCCTATCGACTTTGCGGACAATACGGCGACCCATTCGAGCGGTAATTGCTCGGGTGCCGGACAAAATTGCGTTGTACCAACAGCGGACAACATCACGGACCTTACGCTGCGGACGAACAGTGGCGCATCCAACGGAGTGATGACCCTGAACGATTCCCTGGTGACGACCGGTCTGAGCCAGGTACTGAGCATTGCCAGTTACTGGCAGAACGCCACATCCAGCACCGCGGGGGTGACAAAGGTCACCAGCATTACGACTCTTGGCGCCCAGACGATCGGCACTACAGCCGCCGGAATCTACGTTTATGACGTCCAATCCATCAATTTGAGCGGGACGTTGAGCATTCTGGGAGGCGCCAATACGGTCATTATCATCAACGACACCGGCGCCGCGAGGTTTACGGGAGCCGCCACGGTAACACTGAGTTCCACGTTAACCGCCGACCAGGTGCTTTTCAATATCGATCCGACAACCGGAACTGTGCTTACGATCAACGCAAGCCATGTGATCGACGCCGACTTCATCGTCAGGGGAATGTATAACGTCAGCAACGCCACCCTGGATGGCCGGCTGCTGGGCGGCTGGAACACGCTGACATTGGGATCCGCATTCTACGTCAACGCGCCACCCTCCATTCTGCCGGAGCCGGAAGACTGGGTATTGATGACGGGAGGATTGGGTGCTCTCTTGTACCTTGGCAAGAGGCGGACGCGGCCCGAGCGGCAGTTCCCGCTGGGAGAACGCTTCCGCGAGAGAATAGAAGCGGATGCAGGAGAATCCGGGGAATGTGTACCAGCGGCTGCTGGCGGAACGGCGGGCGCAGATGGCGGAGATGGAGCGCCGCCACCGGAACCTGGGATACCTCCGCCTCGCGGTGGCGGCGGCGGCGGCAGCGGTGGTGTGGATCTCGCTCGCGAGCCATGAGAGCGTTTCCATCGCGTGGGTGCTGGTTCCGGCCGCCGGCTTCGCGGTGCTGGTGTGGCTGCACGACCGGCTGTTGCGAAAGCTGGAATTGCGGCGGCGGTCGGTGGCATGGCTGGAACGCGGGCTTGCCAGACTGAGTGGGAAATGGGCGGGGTCGGGAGAGCGCGGCGAGCGCTACCTCGATCCCGCCCATTCTTATGCGCAGGACTTGGACCTGTTCGGCAAGGGATCTCTGTTCGAACTGCTGTCCACGGCCCGGACGCGCAGCGGCGAAGACACTCTGGCTGCATGGCTCTTAGCGCCGGCCGATCCGGCGACGGTGCGGGAGCGGCAGGAAGCGGTTGCGGAACTGCAGCCGCGGATCGATCTGCGCGAAGACCTGGCGGTGCTGGCGGAAGATGCGCGCACCGGTGTGGACCCGCAATTTCTGGCGGAATGGGGCGCTGGAGGTGGGGCCGGGGAAGAACCAGGAACAGTGGCGAGCGGCCGGCGTGAGGTGGAGAGTGGACGCCGATTCGCGGCGCTGGTCTGGATTTGTACGTTCACCGGACTGGCGGGGCTGGCCGCGGTGATTTCCTTTCTTTTAGAATCGGCTCGGATCATCGGACCCGTGCCCGGCGCGGGCGAAACCTTTTTCGTCTTCCTGATTGCCAATGGGTGGTTTCTCCATCGCTACCGCGGGCTGATCGAACAGAGGGCCACGGCCGTGGAGCGGGCCGCAGGCGAGTTGCGGCTGCTGTCTGAAGTCCTCGAACGGCTGGAGCGCGAGCAGTTTCAGACACCGCTGCTGGCGAGACTGCGCGCCGGGCTGGAGGAGGGTGGAGAGCCGGCGTCTCGCTCCAACGAACCAACGACGGGTTCTCCGGGGACCCCGGCCTCAAAACGGCTGGCGCGGCTGCGGCGGCTGGCGGAAATGCTGGATTCGCGCGACCACTTCCTGGTGCGGGTGCTCGAGATCTTCATTCTCTGGACGCCCCACCTGGTGCTGCGGACGGAGAAATGGCACCGGCGGTCCGGGGCCTCGGTGGGACGATGGCTTCGCGCGGTGGGAGAGATCGAGGCATTGAGTTCGCTTGCGGGCCACGCGTTCGAACACCCGGAAGATGTGTTCGCGGAGATCATCGAAAGCGGCCCGGATCCATCCGGACCCTGCATCGACGCGGAGGGGATGGGACACCCGTTGATCGCGGAGGAGCGTGTCGTGCGGAACGATCTTCGCATCGCGCCGCCGCTCGAAATCCTGATCGTGAGCGGGTCGAACATGAGCGGAAAGAGCACTCTGCTCCGGACGCTGGGAACCAACGTGGTGCTGGCGCAGGCGGGCGCGACGGTGCGGGCGCGGCGGATGCGTCTCACGCCGCTGGCCGTGGGGGCGTCCATCCGGGTGAGCGATTCGCTCGAAAACGGGATCTCGCGGTTTTACGCGGAGATCCTGCGGCTGCGGCAGATTCTGGAGATGACGGCAGGCACCAGAACGGTGCTGTTTCTGATCGACGAATTCCTTCACGGCACGAATTCGCATGACCGGCGGATCGGGGCGCACGCTTTGGTGAAGGGACTGGTGGAACGCGGGGCGGTCGGCCTGGTGACCACCCATGACCTGGCTTTGGCGGGAATTGCTGAGGAACTGGGGGAACGGGCGGCCAACGTGCATTTTGAGGACTTGATCGAGGACGGGCGGATGCGCTTCGATTACATCATGCGGCCGGGAGTGGTGCGGAAGAGCAACGCTCTCGAGTTGATGCGCTCAGTGGGGCTGGAAGTGTGAAGGAGAGGGATTGGGGATCGGGGATTGGGGCGATGAGGTGAGCGGCGAGGCGCCGCTTCGCGGACGCTGCGAAGCGCGGGTACGCGCGGTCCTCGGGCCTGTGGGTCCTCTCCCGGACCGCACGCGCCGGTTCATTCGAGCCGTAGGCCCGATCGCCCCCGATCCCTAACCCCTAACTTATGACGGCCGATGACGTGCGCGCCATGGCGCGGGAGTGCGGGTTTGAGATTGCCGGCGTGGCGCGGGCGGAGCCGGCGCCGGATTTCGAGCGGTACCGCGAATGGGTGGACGCGGGGCGGGCTGGAGCGATGCGGTATCTGGCCGACCGGCGGGCGGACGTGCGCGCCGATCCTCGGAGCCTGCTGGATTCGGCGCGATCGATTGTCTGTGTGGGCAAGCTGTATCAGACACCGTGGCCGCACACCACCCAGTTCGCCGACCCGGAGCGGGGATGGATTTCGCGATACGCCTGGGGCGGTGATTACCATGCCGAGATGCGGCGCGGGCTTGAGCGGCTGGAGGCGAAGCTTCGGGAGCGAGCGGGCGCCGCCATAAAGACCAAAATATGTGTGGATACGGCGCCGCTGCTGGAACGGACCTACGCGCGACTGGCGGGGCTGGGGTGGATCGGGAAAAACACGTGTCTGATCCGGGAGGGCATGGGTTCCTGGGTTTTTCTGGGTGAGGTGCTGGTGTCCGTGGAAATCGAGCCGGACGGTCCGCCGCCCGACCGGTGCGGCACATGCACGCGGTGCATCGAAGCCTGCCCGACGCAAGCGATTACGGCGCCGGGCGAATTGGATGCAAGGCTGTGCATCTCGTACTTTACAATTGAGTTGAGAGGGCGCTCCCCGGAAGAGTTGAGGCCGCCGGCGGGGGCGCACGTGTTCGGCTGCGATATCTGCCAGGACGTTTGCCCCTGGAACCGGAAGGCGCCGATGACGGCCGATCCGGCATTCGCTCCGAGGGCGTTCGCGCCGGAACTCGAAAAGTTGGCAGGATTGAGCGAGGCCGAATTTCGTGAAATGTTCGCAGGGACCCCTGTGACGCGGGCGCGATATGCCGGATTCCTCCGCAACGTGGCGATTGCGATGGGAAACAGTGGGCGAAAACGGTTTCGGGCGGCGCTGGAGCGCCTGGCAAAGGCTCAGGATGAGAGCGTCGCGGAGGCTGCGCGGTGGGCGCTGGAAAGGCTGGAGGGCTAGTAGATCGCGACAAGGTCATACGGACGGATGAGGATCGGAATCATACTGGCGATTTTGCTTGCGGCCGCGGGCGGATTGCGGGCGGCATCGGCCCTGGTGGAAGACGGGTACGACCATTTTTACAACCTGGAATACCCTGAGGCGATCGCGGATTTCGAGCATGCCATCGCGGTGGCGCCGGAGGATCCGGAACTGCACAACCATCTGGCGCAAGCGCTGGTGTTTCAGGAGATGTACCGTGACGGGGCGCTCGAAAGCGAGCTGGTTTCCGGAAACAACTCGTTTCTGCGGCGGCCGAAACTCAACCCCGCGCCCGAAATGGAGCGGCGGTTTTTGGGCGAGCTGGCAAAGGCGATGGAGCTCGCACAGGCGCGGCTGGCAAAAAATCCGAAAGATGCCGGCGCGCTGTACGCGTTGGGGATTTCCCACGGCTTGCGCTCGAATTACTACTGGCTGGTGAAGAAGGCCTGGCGGGATTCGCTGCGGGATGCAACGGCGGCGCGGCTGCTGCACAACCGGATTTCGGAGATCGAACCGGGAAACGTGGACGCGAGGCTCGTGCAGGGCCTCGACGATTACCTGGTGGGGTCGCTGCCCTGGCACTGGCGGATGCTGGGGATGCTGGTGGGGATCCGTGGGGATAAAGAAAAGGGCGTCCGCACGATTCAGGAAGTCGCAAAAGACGGAAAGGAGAACCGCCTGGACGCGGAGATTTTTCTCTGCGCCCTCTACCGGCGGGAGAATCAGACGGCGCGTGCCGTGCCGCTGGTGGAAGATCTGATCCGCCGCTTCCCGCGGAATTTTCTGCTGCGTCTCGAGCTTTCGCAGATGTACAGCATGGCAGGTGACGGCCAGCGGGCGCTGGAAGCAGCCGAGGAAGTCGGCCGGCTGAAGACCGGCCATGCGGCGGGATACGACCGGGTGCCGTGGGAGAAGATCTGGTTCCAGGAAGGAACCATTCAGTTCTGGTATCGCGACCTGAACGGGGCGATGGAGAACCTGCAGAAGGTAGCGGGCGCGGGAGAGAGCGTGGATTTGAATACCGGCGTACAGGCCCGGCTGAGGATCGGACAAATTTATGATCTGACCGGGCGCCGCGCACAGGCCGTGGTGGAGTACAAAGCCGCGATCGCCTATGCGCCGGAGGCCGATGCGGCTGTGGAAGCGCGGCGTTATCTGGGAACGCCTTATAAGCGGTGAATGGCGGTAAGCGCGCCAGGGACGAACACGGATGAGGAATCGAGCCGTGTTCAGGCGCGCTTTTCGGCATGCCGGATCGCGCCCCGATCCGGCACGGGTTTCGAGCATTGCGCCATCCGGCGCGTGGGGCGGCCAGGTAGGCCTACCCTATTGATCGATTTGAACCTTTACCGGCTGCTCGATTAATTTCGCATCCTTGCCCGCCGTCAGCACCATGAGCGCCATGCGGCCAGTAGCCTTAGTGGGGATCGTAAACTTGATGCTGGTGTCGGTCTGCTCGGCGATGGCACATTCGAAGTCGTGCTTATCGTCTGTAAGATAAACTTTCGCCACGGCGGCCTTTTGCAGATTTTCGCCAGTGACGACGATCACGTCGCCGGCTTTGCCATTCTGTGGATCGACCGATGTCATCCGCGGCATCGCCTGCTGGCCCCAGGCCGCAAGACCAGCGGCGAGCAGGAGCGTGGTAACAAAGGATAGTTTCATCTGAATATCCGGTCCTTTGACTCAATGCTATGTCCATTACGTGGGGAATTCAAGGGGGAAGTGTAGGAAAAATCTTCAGGCCTGGGATGGACCTGCCGGTGTATGATCTTTGGCATGGCCGCGATTGCCGGAACTGCGAATTTCTTTCCACGCCGGGAACCGGGGTGGATCTATAAGGCTTCCTGGGACTTACCATGGCTGATCGGAAGTGCGGCGCTGGTTCCCCTGCCGTTTCTGGTGGCGTGGCTGGCGGAAGCCTCCGGGCTAATGACGCAGCGCCAGGCGATCGACCTGGTGAATATTACGGTGGCAGCCCTGATTGGCGGGCCGCACCTGTTTTCCACCATAACCTTCACATTTCTGGACGGTAAGTTCCGGGCGCGGCACCCGCGATATGTGGCGCTGGCATTCGTGCTGCCGGCCATGGTGATTTACCTGGGCGTTTACCATTACCTGGTGCTGGTGACGTTCTTTTTCAGTTGGGCGTCGCTGCATGTTCTGCACCAGATCATTTACCTGACGGACTGCTACCGGGCGCGGAGTTCGTGGGCGGAACAGAAATGGTCGCGCTGGATCGATTACGGGCTGATTCTCACCGGGCTCTATCCCATCGGCATGTACAAAATGTCGCTGCGGCTGTTTCAGGTAGGCGGGGTGACGCTGCCGTTTCCGGATTTCCTCTTACCGCTGCATCTGCCGATCCTGGCGGGCATTGTCTTTTCGGCATTTCTGGCGGCCTGGTTGTGGAAGACCGTGGAGGAATTCCGGGAAGGGCGCGGAAACGTGCCCAAGACACTGCTGATTTCGGTGACGACGGTAGTGTCGTTCTGCCTGCCCCTGGGGTCGAACCTGGACGTGCTCTTCCAGGGATATAACACCTGGCATTCGTTCCAGTACATGTTCCTGCTGTGGATGATCAACCGGCTGCGCTACCAGCGCGGGGAGATCGAAAACGGGTTCGTCAGGGCGCTGGTGCGACGGAAAAGCATGGTGGCCTACTACGCGTGTTTCCTGGCTGCAACTGGAGCCATGGTGCTGGTGACGCTGGCGGTGCGGGCGACGACATCGCTTTCACCGGACCGGAGCTACTTCGTGGTGGTGCTGACGGTGCTGCTGATGCACTACTACTTCGATCATTTTCTCTTCACGCAGCCGCGAATGATTGAATAGGGGTCGGGGATAAGGGGGTGCGGCTTTCCGTTAAAGCGGATCGGGAAGACCCTCCTGCCGGGTTTGCATGCGTGCGTGATTTCCGTATCCAATAGCCCGAAATAGGTAGGGGCGAAACCACCGGATGGCGGGATGCGTCCTCAGGGTTTCATGCGAATCCGGATACTGTTGGTGGCGGTGGCGGCTTTTGGGGCGGCGGCGCAGGACGGGGAAATCAAAATACCGCCGGTGAAAACGGCGGTGGCTCTGGAGGGCCATCCGGTCAACATTACGGCGTGGGGAGCCGTGAGGACGGCGCCGGGCGGCTTTCACCTGGGCGTGACGGTCGATCTGGGGGAGCTGCAGGCGAACCTGACGCCGGTACTGGCTGCACAACTGGACAAATCCGAGCGGTGCGGGGAGCGGCTGGCAGTAGAAAAAGCGGAGTTGGTCCCTGCCGCACCCGGCGGGATTCTTACGGCGCACGTGCATTATGAGCGTTATGCGTGCGCGAAGGCGTTCGGTAAGGAAATCACCAGGCGGCTGGTAGGCGGCAATGGCGTGGTGGAAGTGATGCTGACGCCATCGGTGGGGGGGAATCACGTGGCCATCGCCGCCGAGGTCCGGAAGATCGATGCGGACGGGTCTCTGGGCGAAGTGCTTCGGTCGGGATCAATGGGCGATTCACTGCGGCAGAAGATCGCCGGCAGCATCGAGAATGCGATCCGGAAATCAGCGAATCTGCAGAATGCCGTGCCGGCGCAGGTGGAGAGCGTGGCCAGCCTGGAAGCGGTGCGGTTTGCGGACGGGGGAGGGGGCCGGCTATGGCTGGAACTGGCCGGAGTGGCGCGGCTGACGCCGGAGCAGTTCCGGGTCCTGGCGCGGGAGATGAAGCGGTAAATTCTCGTCTGTAGGGGCCGCATAGATGCGGCCTGACCTTCAAACTAGAGCGCGGGCCGCATGTATGCTGCCCCTACACGGGGCCGGGCGGAACAAACGAAGGGGATCGTGCGTAACGGGAGATATGCGCCTTGCACTTCTTCCGGTTGTGGTGGCCGCGCTGCTCGGACTGGCGGCCTGCGATTTCGACCTGGATCTCGACGGCGGACACTACAGCCGCGACTTCCATTACAGCTATCCGCTGAACGCCGGAGCCAAGATCTCGGTGGAGGCGTTCAACGGCTCGATCGATATCTCTGGATGGGACCAGAATATGGTCGAGATCAACGGGACCAAGTACGGCCCCACGCAGCAGGCGGCCGATGATCTGGGCGTATCGGTGGATCATGGCCCCACATCCGTTGCCATCCGGGTGCAGCGGCCGTCAATGACGCGTGGAGGGATGGGCGTGCGTTTCACCATTCAGGTGCCGCGGTCCGCGGTGCTGGATTTCCTGTCCACCTCGAATGGCTCCATCCATGTGACGGACGGAATGGGGCCGGCGCGGCTGCGCACGTCGAACGGAGGAATCCGGGTAATCGGACTGGAGGGCAGCCTGGAAGCCACTACCTCGAACGGGCCGATCCAGGCCGAACTGAAGACGGTCAATGCGCCGGTGAGAGCGGAAACTTCCAACGGCAGCATCGAGTTGCGCCTGCCCGCCACACTGCGTGACGAAGTCCGCGCCCACACATCCAACGGCGGAATCACCGTACATCTGCCCGAGGCCGTGAACGCGCGGCTTTCGGCGCACACCAGCAATGCCAGCATCAGTTCCGATTTCGACCTGAAGACGACGGGCGAAATGGGGCGCAACCACGTGGACGCGGTCCTGGGCAATGGCGGACCGCTCGTGGAGCTGAGCACTTCGAACGGCGGAATCCACCTGCTGCGGATGTGAAGTTCCCTCGAAAAGAACTCCCGCGGTCAGGGAGGTTCGGGTTTGCTTAGACCACGTGCTCCGGCCGGCCGCTCAGGAACGCCCAGATATTTTCGACGGACATCCGCAACCCTGCTTCCAGCGCTTCCGGCGTGATGCCGGCGCAGTGCGGCGTGATCACCACATTGTCGAGCTGGGTGAGCGGATGGACGGGTGGAAGGGGCTCGGTGGTGAAGACGTCCAGGCCGGCGCCGGCGATGCGGCGCGAGGACAAGGCTTCGACGAGAGCCGGCTCATCGACGATGGCGCCGCGTGCGGTGTTGATGAGGATGGCGGATTTCTTCATGAGCGCGAGCTGAGGGGCGCCGAGGAACCCCGTGGTTTCATTAGAAAGGCGCAGGTGCAGGCTGACCACGTCCGAGGAGCGATAGAGCTCGTCGAGCGGGACGACGGGA
>DATJMP010000006.1:0-8639 GCA_035508655.1 Bryobacteraceae bacterium | reverse complement strand
GTGTGCCAGCGCGGGTGCACCTTCGCCGCCGCGCGGAAAAACGCCCGGTTCTTCGCCATCGCGTAATAGACCCGCGGCCCGATGGTCACCTCGGCGTTCACGGTCGACACGATGCACACCGCCAT
Source organism: Bryobacteraceae bacterium (assembly GCA_035508655.1). GTDB lineage: Bacteria > Acidobacteriota > Terriglobia > Bryobacterales > Bryobacteraceae > DATGMB01. Next base: position 8,514 of record DATJMP010000006.1, on the reverse strand, counting down.
CAGCGCCGCGAACGCTCCCCCGATGTGCGGCCCGAACAGGTCCGAAGCCGCCAGCGATCCCACCGCGATCTGCCCCTTCATTTCCTCCAGCGGCGTCGCGTAAATGAAGATCACGTTCAGCAGCAGGTAGACCACTGCCACCAGCCCCGTCCCCAGCGCCAGCGCCGCCGGTAGCGTCCGCTCCGGCCGCCGCACCTCCTCCGCCACGTAGGTCGCTGCGTTCCAACCGCTATATCCGAACATCACCCACAGCAGGCTCACCACGAACTGCGTCGGCAGGCTGTCGGTTGAGGTCCGCACCGCCGGCTGCGCAAAGTGGCTCCAACTTCCGGTGCCCGCCGCGAATCCCAGCAGCAGAAACGAGAAAATCACCACCAGCTTGGTCGTGGTGAGGACGTTCTGCACTTTCGCCGCCCGCCCGATTCCGAAGCAGTTCACTACCGTAAACACCGCAATCAGCGCGCACGCCAGCGCCTGTCCCGGCCCGAAGCGGAACTCCAGGGCGCCTACCCCAAACAAAACCGGTGTATTCTCCTGGTGCAGACTGGGAAAGAACTGGCCCAGGTAGTCGGAAAAAGCCAGCGCCGCCGTCGCGATGGGCGCCGAAAACCCCGCGAAGAAAGACACCCAGCCGGTCATGAATCCCCACTCCGGCCCGTACGCATGCGTGAGATAGACGTACTCGCCGCCCGAGCTTGGAAAATTAATTCCCAGCTCCGAGTAGCTCAGCGCGCCCGCCAGCGCGAAGAGCGCCCCCACCGCCCAGCACGCCAGGATCGCCGTTCCGCTGCCCAGGTCTCCTGCCATGAATCCCGTGGAGCCGAAGATTCCCGTCCCCACCATGTTCGAAATCACCAGCGCCGTGGCGCTGAACAGTCCGAGCTGGCGCACCAGGCCGGGCCTGGGCGCCGGAGTGGACGCGCGGGGCATGTCTGATGCGGATGGCAAACCCCATCTTAACGTGGAGCGGAAACGAAGCGTCGGGGTTCAGAGGCACCGCAGCGGCGCATCCGGCGAAAATCCGGTCGGCGGGGTCAACCCACTCGCAGAGCCCGTTCACGATTCGCTCCTTATCAGCGCTCGCCGCAAGATCAAGCCATCAATGGTGAATCCGAACACATACCGGGGACCGGTAAATCTTGTCACAAGCTCTTGTGCCGCTGCCGTCAATTCCCCGATCCCCGATGCGCCAATCTCCTAAAATTGAGTCATGGCGCAGCGCGGTGTTTTCCCGATCTTGCCCGCCGATCCCACCCTCCCCGCATTGCGCCAGGCCGCCGCCGGATGCCAGGCCTGCGATCTCTGGGAGCGCGCCACCCAGACGGTTTTCGGCGAGGGTTCTGCCACAGCCCAAGTCATGCTCGTGGGTGAGCAGCCCGGCAGCGAAGAAGATCTCGCCGGCCGCCCTTTCGTCGGCCCCGCCGGACGTCTCCTGGACCGCGCTCTCACGGAAGCGGGCATCGATCGCGACCTCGCCTACGTCACCAACGTGGTCAAACACTTCAAGTGGGCGCCACGCGCGTCCGGAGGCTCCCGTCGCATCCATGCGAAACCCAACGCCGTTGAAATCGCCGCATGCCGTCCCTGGCTCCAGGCCGAAATGGACCTGGTCCACCCTCGCGTTCTCGTCTGTCTCGGCGCCACCGCCGCCCAAGCCCTCCTCGGCCGCCAGTTCCGTGTCACCCTCAACCGGGGCCACTGGGTGGATTCCGCCCTGGCTCCATACGTATTAGCCACAATCCATCCCTCCGCCATTCTCCGCGCGCCTGATGCCGCCGCCCGGCACACGGAAATGACCCTGTTTGTCGCGGATTTGCGTTTGGTAACGGCGGTGCTCGAGGCTAAGATACGGAAAGCAAGGTGAGCAATTCCCTCGATTTGATGAAACCGGAAGCGGCCGCCCGCCTCCGCCACCTTCTCCTCACGCCCCTCTATCAGATCATCGGCTATGCCGAAATGGTTGGCGAGGAGGCCACCGAGCAGAACGCCGCCGCCGAGGCCACTCTCATGGAAGAGGCCGCCGCCGGCGCTCACCGCATGGTAGCCATGGTGCGCTGGGCCCTGCCGCTGAAAAGCCACGTCGCCGAAGGCGCCATTCCCCGCCTGTGCGCCGCTATGTACCCGGAGAGCATTCTGGTCTTATCCGCCGCTGCCCGTTTCGAAGAGCTCACCGGCGGCGCCTGTGCCCCCGAAATCGACAAGATCCGCCAGGGCGCCCGTGATCTCCGTCAGTTTGCCCGCGCCGAGTTGCCCGCCCGTCACCCCGGGCCTGTCACCGTCCTGGTGGTCGACGACGAGGAAATCGTCCGCCGCACCGCCCGCGCCATGCTGCAGCACAAAGGCTACCACGTGCTTCTCGCCGCTGATGGCAACGAGGCACTCGAACTCTTCCGCGCCGACCCCAGCCAGATCGCTCTCGTCCTCCTCGATTTCGCCATGCCTGGCATGGATGGCGCCGAAGCCGCCGTCCGCCTGCTTGAACTGCGCCCCGGCCTGCCCATCCTTGTCTCCAGCGGTTTCGCCGCGTCCGATGTCGCCCGCCGCTTCGCCACCACGCCCGTGGCCGGCTACGTCCGCAAGCCCTTCACCTCCGCCGCCCTGCTGAAGTGCGTAACGGAAGCGCTGGAATAGGGGCCCGGGGGCCGGGGACCAGCGGCCGGGGAGGTGAGCAGTACGGGGCAGGGGTCCGTTGCTTTTGAATTTTCGGGAAATCAAACGGAGATCCGTCGCAATTACCGGATTCGCCCCTGGCCCCTAATGAAGTCTGTACTCCGCCGTCCCGCTCGCCTTCCGCTGCACCGTCAGCGTCACATTCCCCCGCTTCTCCGGCGCCAGCAGGTCCGGCAGATTGCCGCTCTGCTCAATCGAGAGCGTGCTGTCCGTCAGACGTACGGTCCGTTTCCAGCCTTTTCCATCAAACTCCAGCGCGTTGCCTTCGGCCTTGACTGTCACCGCGCCGCTTCCCGCCAGCACCCCCTGCACCGGCAGGAAATTCACGTCCGCGTCCTTCCAGGTGAACTCCATCCAACGTCCGCCGTCCTGGCTGGAAAACACTGCCCGCGCCTTTGGCGATTCGAGCACCCATTCCGCAGACCCGTCCCCATCCAGATCCGCGCTCCACGCCACCGTTTGGCCGCGCGGCACCAGCACCACTCGCATCGGCAGGTCCATATCTGCCGCGCCCTTTACCCGCAAATGCCAGTCGCGCAGCCCGCCTGCTCCTTCCTTTCCGAACACCCGTACCAGCAGCGGTCTTTCCGCCATCCCGCCCACGCTGATCTCCGTTTTCGCCGGAAAGAAATCCAGCCCGTCCCCCGCCGCTTCGAGTCGAAACGTGGCGATGTCCGGCGAATTGTTGCGCAGCCTCAGCTCAACCTCGGTCCCCGCCTTCGGCTCCACCGGCGCCACCGAGGGTTGCGCCTCCAGTTCCGTCTGCGTCCCGAAGTGCAGCCGGATGGCCTGCGTCAGCCGCACCGTCAGCGGCCGGAACATCTGCAGCCGCGCCCGTCCCAGCGGCATGCCATCCGCTTCCAGCGCCAGGTTCGCCCAGTCGCCGTGCACCGCCTCCGTGGGCACCGTCACGTCGTATTCGATCTGGTTCGGCGTCTTCTCCTTCGACGATGCCGTAAACCCGTCCGGCAGCCGCAGCCGCGACCGCCGCGCCACGTCCGGCGCCGAATACGTCGTCGCCAGCGCATTCTTCTGCCCGATGACCAGCCGCCGCGCCTCGTCGAAAAACGCCGACGTCTCCGGCTCCTCGATCGCGATCCCCACCCGCACGTGATGGTCGCGTCCCTTGCCGGCCGGAATCTTCAGGCGCGCCCGCAGCGTTTTGTCGTCCCAGTCGAAATCCTCCGGCTTGCCCGCCGCCAGGTACGGCCCTACCGGCTTGCGCGCGAACTGCAGCACCGCTTCTCCCTCCTCGGGCGCGGCAAACTCCATCGCCAGGATCCCGTTTTCGAATTCGATGTCCAGCAGCTCCGCCGTCGCATATACGATGTGTTCCACGCCCGAAAAATTCGAGCATTCGTGGCACAGCCCGTCCGGCCCCAGCGAAACGCTCACGGGCAGCCAAAGCGATTCGCCGGGCGGCACCGTCACCTTCGGAATCGTAATCGTCCGCTTCGTCTCCGGCTCCGCCACACGCAGGTCGTCCTCAAAAGTCTCCCTCCCGCGGTTGGTTACGCTCACCGCCGATGCCGCCGGCGAAACCATCTCGTACGCGGTCACGTGGTCCGGCAGTCTGGCCGCCGTCTTCGGCATCGCCACCGCCTTCAGCGATGGAAAAATCTCGCCCCAATGCCGCAACAGCGCCGCGTCCCGTCTGACAGCCGCCGTCGCCGTTTCGTTCCCCGCCAGGCCCACCGCGCCGGTTCGCAGCCAGGTTACTCCCGGCGCCCAGCCGGCCGGATAAATCGCGTCTTCCACGTCGCGCCACACCAGGGACCCGCGCCCTACTCCCAGCGCAGCCCGGCTCTCCGCCAGCGCATTCGGCGCTACCGCCGAAATCGCCATCACCGGCAGCGGCGGCGCCGCGGCATCCACGCCCGGCACCGCGCCTTCCACGTACCGCACCGGTCCGCCGTGCCCCGCCGTCTGCGTCCCCAGCAATTGCGCCAGTTCCCGCTGCCAGGCGCGGTGCCGCGCCCCGTCCAGCGCCGGTTCCGGCCAGTTTGGTATGGGCGGTCCGGTCCGCACCCACGCCTCCAGCTGGAGCCGCCGCAAAATCCGGATCAGCCCCGTCAGGTCCCGCCGCGGGCTGGTCTCGCCCGTGAAGTCGTAATGGTCCGGACCCGTTTCGTGCCAGTTCCAGGGAATCGCGAACTCCACCGTGCGGATGCCGATCGATTTCATCCACACCAGTTCCCGCTCCCACTGCGCCCGCGGGTACAAATAATACGGAAACTCCACCGCCTGTACGTATTCGCGCGCCGCCGGGGCGGCAAAGAAACCCGGCGCCGGGCACGCTGCCGCGAAAAACAGGAGCAGCGCGGCGGGTCGCATCAGAATGTCTTGGCCTTTCGTACGCGGTAATCCTCAATCGCCGGCATTCGGATCACCGTGCACATCTCGAATAGCCGGCTCCGCGCTCGTGCCCCGATCCGCTCTCCCAGCGTGATCCGGTATTCCGGCTTGCCCAGCGCCGACCGTTCCGTCAGCGCGCTCCCCACGTCTCCGTCCGGCAGGTTCGTGGTTGCGATGAGAGCTCTCCGGTTGTTGCACCGCCACGTCACAATAGATGTGATGGTGTCTTCCACCCAATCCGTTACACGATGTGCGCCCAGGTCGTCCAGCATTAGCACTTCCGCGTCCAGGGCCATCCGGTAGGCTTCCCGGTCCGACGAATTCGAGGTCGGATCATACCCGGAGCGGATCCGGTCCAGCAGATTCTGGTAATCCGTAAATACGCCCTCGAAGCCCTTTTCCATGATTTTGCGCAGCGCCGCCACGGCCAGGTGGGTCTTGCCCGTCCCCGGGTCTCCGATCAGCAACAGCCCCGGCCGCGCCTCGTTGGGAAACTCGCGGACGTAGTTCTTCACCGCCAGCAGGACATTCGTCAGCTCGCGCCGAGCGATGGGGTTATCCGGCCCCGGCACTACGAAATTTTCAAAGGAGGCGTGGCTGTAGAGAGGCGGAATCTGCGCCCGCTCCTCGATCCGCTCCGCCCGTCCCGCCAACCGGCATTCGCAAGCCTCCGCTCCCGAAACGTTGGCCCGCTCCACGATAATCCACCCCGTCCCGCCGCACTTCGGGCATTCCGCTTCCGCAGCCATGCCTTATTATCGAACAGGGGCCGGGGACCAGGGGCCAGGGATCGGGGCGCTGCGGCTGCAACCGGGCCACGCAGGTGTCGTGCGGTCCTGGAGGCATGTGGCTCCGACCCGGACCGCGCGTGCGGGTTCATCGTGCCGTAACCCCGACCACCCTGGCCCCCAATTACAATCAACCTTATGATCGCTCTCCTGCGCGGCTCGCTCCTCGAAAAGCACCCCAATCAGGCCATCGTCGAAACCGGCGGCGTCGGCTACGACGTCACCATCCCGGTCTCCACCTACACCCACCTCCCCGATCCCGGCGCCGAAGTCCGCCTCCGCATCCACACCCACGTCCGCGAGGACGCCCTTTCCCTCTATGGCTTCCTTACCCAGGACGAAAAGGCCCTGTTCGAAAAACTGATCGGCGTCAGCGGCATCGGCCCCAAGCTGGCCGTCACCATCCTCTCCGGTCTGGCCGCCCCCGACCTCATTACGGCCATACGCCGCGGCGAAGTGGATCGCCTCGTCCGCATTCCCGGCATCGGCAAGAAGACCGCCGAGCGCATGGTGCTCGAGCTCCGCGACAAGCTTCCCGCCTCCACCGGCGAAGAACCCGCCGCTCCCGCCGCCGGCGCCCTGTCAGCCGTCGAGCAGGACGTCCTTTCCGCCCTCCTCAACCTCGGCTGTGGCCGCCCTCAGGCCGAAGCCGCGGTGCGTAAAGCGAAGGCCGGTGCTCCCGCCGCCCTGGCCGCCGATTTCGAACCTCTCTTCCGCCGGGCGCTGGAGCTGGTGCGGTAAGAATCGCGGGATCAGGGATCAGGGGCTAGGGATTAGGGCGGTGAGGGGCTGGGCACGATGAACCCTGATCCCAATTCCCGCCGTGTACTAAGCTGGTTAATCGATGCCCAACCGGGAGCTCGTTTCCGGAGACCGCCAGTCCGAAGATCTGCAATTCGAAGCCGGCCTGCGCCCGCGCCACCTCGCCGAGTTCACCGGCCAGGCCAAGCTCAAGGAGAACCTCGACATCGCCATCCAGGCCGCCAAAAAACGCGGCGAGGCCATGGATCACGTCCTCCTCTACGGCCCGCCCGGCCTCGGCAAAACCACCCTCGCGTCCATCATCTCCGAGGAGCTCGGCGTACCGTTCACCACCACCTCCGGCCCCGTGCTCCAAAAGAAGCTCGACCTCACCGGCATCCTCAGCAACGTCCGCCTCCACCAGGTGTTCTTCATCGACGAAATCCACCGCCTCCTCCCCGATGTCGAGGAGATGCTCTATTCCGCTCTCGAAGATTTCCGCGTCGATATCCTGGTTGGCGCAGGCCCCGGCGCGCGCACCGTTTCGCTGCCCATGCCGAAATTCACCGCCATCGGCGCCACCACCCGGCAGGGCCTCGTCAGCGCGCCTCTGCGCGGCCGCTTCGGCCTCGTCCTCCGCCTGGATCCATATACCGAAGCCGAGCTCAAATCCATCGTCCACCGCTCGGCCCGCCTGCTGAACGTCGTCATCGACGACAGCGCCGCCGGCGAAATCGCCCGCCGCTGTCGCGGCACTCCGCGCATCGCCAACCGCCTCCTCAAGCGCGTTCGCGATTACGCCCAGGTCCGCGCCGATGGCCGCATCACTCCCGACGTCGCCCGCACCGCCCTTAACCTGCTTGACGTCGATCGCTTCGGCCTCGATGAAATCGACCAGAAAATCATGCTGACGATTCTGGAAAAGTATCGCGGCGGCCCGGTTGGCGTGAACACCATCGCGGCTTCGATCTCCGAGGAGGCCGATACCATCGAAGAGGTCTACGAGCCTTATTTAATCCAGCTCGGTTTCCTCAACCGCACCCCTCGCGGCCGCATCGCCACCGAGCTCGCCTACGAATACTTCAACGTCAAACCGAAGCTGCAGAGCGACCAGCAGCCCGGCCTGTTCTGAAGCCCTTTTTGGCCACGGATGAACACAAATTTTCCTGATTTCGTGAGTTCATAGCTGTTGTTCTGAAAGCCAGATGTAGGCAGCCCTTCCGGGCTGTCAGACACCGGGCCGGAGGCCCCGAGGCGCCCGCCCCTACTTCCGGTGAACCCCAACCTCCACCCCGCCCAGAATACTCCGCCCCGGCATCACCACTCCCAGAATCTCCTGGTAATCCGCGTTGGTGAGATTCGTTACCTGCACGAACGGATGGACCGTTCCGCGCGCCCTTCCCGCATACACGTCCCACAGCGCGTACTCAGGCCGAGCCAGCCGGTCCAGCACGCCCACTCGCGTCCGGAACAGCAGCCCCGCCGGAAGCGCCCGCTGCCAGTTCGCCACAAACGAGTGCATCGGGTAATTGAAGCTGTACTTGGTCTCCCCAAGCGGCACCGTATCCTGCGAGCCGTGCAGAAACGCATACCGGAAATCCAGCCCGCCGCTCAGCCGCACCGACGCTTCGATTCCCTTGAACGTCAGGTTGTCGATGTTCACCGCCTGCCAGATCGCGTTTGGGTCGGTGCGGTAATAGTCGATGCCGTCGCGCTCGCGCCGTTCGAACACCGTCAGCCCCGCATGCACGTGCGAAGACGGCGACCAGTCCACGCCCGCCTCATACGTCCACGCCCGCTCGGGGCGCAGATTCGGATTGCCCATGTTCGCCGGGTCGCTGTAATAGAGGTCGGTATAAGTCGGAACGCGAAACGCGCGGCTGGCCGAAGCCCGCAGCTTCAGATGCTGGTTGATCCAGAAGCCCCCCGCGGCCGTCGGGCTGAATTCGGCCGAATACCG
>DATJMP010000005.1:0-7239 GCA_035508655.1 Bryobacteraceae bacterium | reverse complement strand
CATCTTCTGCATATGGGGTTCCTATCTTCTGCATATGGGGTTCCCTCGCTTCTGCATATGGGGTTCCTATCTTCTGCATATGGGGTTCCTAAATTCCCCTGGGGACCATGATTCCAAAGGACTTATGCGTCTGTAGACTGTTTTAGACTTTAAGCTTATACTCTTTTAGACAACAACAACACTGTTGTTGTTGCAAAACACCACCGTGGCGCAGACCTCACCTAAACCGCCGCAGCCCCCAGCCAGCGAGGCGCAGGAGCTGCAACCGATCATCCGCACAGGCGTCGAGTCGGAACTCTCCAAATACCCTGTCCACAATCTCTCTCAGCGGGACAGCATCAACATCGAGATCCACGAGACCAACGAGAGGGGCCAAACAACGGTCAAGTGGGAGGTGTCCTACAACAATCGTTTCGGCCGCCCCGGCCCGTTGGCCTACAAAGCGGACACCATGATCGTCAACAGGCGGATCGATGAAGCCCGCGGAGTAGATGCCTACGGTATTCGTACTCCGATCCCCGAGGTCCTGTGGCTGGGCACTCTCCACGAGATTGCTGAGATGCTCAAACTGGGCCGCAACACCAACCATGTCAAACGAGCCCTGCGTCAGAACGTGGGAATCATCATCAGCGCCAAGATCAAACAAAAGCGGGCCGACGGGACGGAACGGTTTCTGGAAGCCGACTTTTCCCGCTACGGCATTGTGTTCACCGGCGAGAAGCTTCCCGACGGAAGCAAGGCCAACGGCGTTTACCTGGTGATCAGCAGGCTTTTCCTCGAGATCCTGAACTGTGCTCCGATCCAGCCGCAGAACTGGGCGCACACCGAAATGCCGGCGGCCAGCCACCGCTTTTACGTTCTGCTGAGCAGCCGTATGTACGCCACGCTCGAGAGCGGTGGGCGGGAAGCCAGGATGCTGTACTCGTACTTCTGCGAACGGGCGCCTCTCACCCGTCACGAGAACTACCGGAAGTTCAAAAGCCAGATGTACAAAATCCAGAAGCCGCTCAAGGAGGCCGGCTACATCGACGAGGTGCGTTGGGAGGAGCGCACAGACGCCGGCGGCAAGCGTGACTGGATGATGTGCTATACCCCTGGGCCGCTCGCCAAGGCCGAGTACAACGCGTTCAACCCGAACAAGAAGCAGATTCCCATCGCCCCCGGCGAATTAACTCCCCTGCGCAAAGGGCGGCGGAAATTGTTTCTGGACCGTCCTGCGCAGGTAGCCGAACAGCAGGCGGCCGTCCTCAACGAACTGGCTAAGCGCGGAGTGGGCGAGGCCGATGCCGCTCTGCTTCTGAACGACCTGGCGCCGGGGCAGAGCCTGGTCGATGTACTCGATCTGCTCGAGTATGGCGACTACCTCATCTCGCGCAGGCAGGGCAAGATCGAGAACCCGCCGGGTTTTTATATTTCGCTTCTGCGGCGGAGAGTTCCGCTGCCGCCCGGCTTTATCTCCTCACGCAAGGCTCGCGAGATCCAGGCAGCCAACCGCGCCCGGCAACAGGCTCTGCGCGAGGAACAGGAGGCGGCCGAGCGCGCCGAGCAGGAAGTGCGCAGTCAACTCGATGCACAAATCGACGCGCTCCCCGCAAAGCAACTTCTGACGCTGTTCGAGCAAGCCAAGGCACGGCTGCTGGCCAGCCATCCCGGCATGGCCATGTTTTTCCGGAACAACCCGGACGCTATTCACGATGGCGCGGTCCGCGCCCGGATGCGCCAGATCTTTGCCCAGACCAGCCAGTAAACCTGAATTCCGTAACCCAAAGCGTGCACTTCCGGAACCGCACGCGTGCGGCCCCGGTATATAAACCCAAAGCGTGCAGTTCTGTAAGCCAAAGCGTGCAGTTTCTGGCGTTTCCGGAAGTCAAAGCGTGCAGTTTTGGGGACTTCCGGAACCCAAAGCGTGCACTTCCGGAAGTCAAAGCGTGCAGTTGCGTAGGCCAAAGCGTGCACCTCCGGAACCCAAAGCGTGCAGTCCCCGGAAGTCAAAGCGTGCAGTCCGGGGGTCCAAAATTATTTTTCGAGGCCCTCGAAAAACTCCAGCGACTGCCGCGCCGCTTCTTCCCAGCGGTAGCGTTCGGCCCTTTGGCGCCCGGCTTCGGCCAGCTTGCGGCGCAGCGTAGGAGACAGCAGCAGGCGCTCGAGCGCGCCGCGGATGTCGCTCACGCTGCGCGGGTCGGCGTAAAGCGCGCCCTCGCCGGCCACCTCCGGCAAAGCCGATACTCCCGAAGTGACCACCGGGACCCCGCACGCCATCGCCTGCGCCACCGGCAGGCCGAAGCCTTCGTAGAGCGAGGGGTAGAAGAGCGCCGCCGCGCCGGAGGTCAAGCCGGGCAGGTCGGCCTCGGGCACATAGCCCAGGTAGCGCACGCCGGCGGGCGCGGCGCGCAGCCGGCGGAGGGTGCGCGGATCGGCCCAGCCGGCCGGACCGGCCACCACCAGGGCAAACTCCTCGCCGAGCGAAGCGGGCAGCGCCGCCCAGGCATCCAGCGCCAGATCCAGATTCTTGCGCGGCTCGATGGTGCCGACCCACAGCACATAGGGCCGCTCCAGGCGGTAACGCGCGCGGGCGCGAGCGGCGTCGGCGGCGGTGGCGGCGAAGAACCGGCCGTCCACGCCGCAGGGAATCACGCGGATGCGCCGGGCGTCCAGCCCCAGCAGCCGCACCGCTGCATCCCGGGTGTGGGCGGAGATGGCGATCAAACCAGCCGCGCGCTTCCAGACGGTCTCCGCCAGGCGCCGCTCGGCGGCCACGTTGGCGGGCGTGTGGAACTCGGGCATGAGCCAGCAGGTGAGGTCGTAGAGCGTGGCCGTCAGGCGCGGCCGCCGCGGCGGATTCGCGAGGCGCGTGGCGTGGAACACGTCGGCATGCCCGAACCAGTGCTGGAACCAGTCGAGCGCCGGATTGCCCGGCAGGTTGCAGAAGTGGAACAGCGCCAGGCTCAGCCAGGTATGCAGCGGTCCCACCTGGGAGGCTTCGTGGTTCAGCGGGCCGGGCCGCCCCAGCCAGGGGAAGAGGCCGATCGAGACGGGGGTGCCCTGAGAGACCGCGGCTGCCTGCTCCAGGTGCGCGATCCAGTGGTACAGGTAATTTTTTACGCCCGCGCTGCGCACCAGTAGCGGCATGGCGTCGATGACCAGGCGCATTCCAGGCCTTCATCATAGCGGCGGCGTACGATGAGAGGTTGATTGAATTCGCGGGGGTCTCGAAGTCGTTCCACCACGGGGCCGGGGGGGCCCGGCTGCTGCGCGGCCACATCCAGGAGCGGCTCCGCGGCCTGAGCCGGCAGCGCTTCTTCGCCCTGCGCGAGGTCTCCTTCCGCCTGGAGGCCGGCGAGAGCATGGCGGTGGTGGGGCGCAACGGCGCCGGCAAAAGCACCCTGCTGAGCCTGGTGGCCGGGCTGTCGCAGCCCGATACCGGCCGCGTCACCGTGGAAGGCCGGGTGGCCGCCCTGCTCGAGCTGGGATCCGGTTTCCACCCCGACCTGACCGGCCTCGAAAACCTCCGCCTGAACGCCTCCCTGCTGGGCCTGAGCCGCCGCCGCACCGAGGAAGTCTCCGGCGCCATCGCCGAGTTCGCCGATATCGGCGACTTCCTCCGCGAACCGCTCCGCACCTACTCGACCGGCATGCTCATGCGCCTGGCCTTTGCCATCGCGGTTCACGTGGACCCCGATATCCTGATCATCGACGAGGTCCTGGCGGTGGGCGACCAGGAATTTCAGGCCAAGTGCTTCGAACGCATCCGCCGGTTCCGCGCCGAGGGCCGCACCCTGCTGTTCGTCTCCCACGCCCCCAAGCTGGTGCGGGAAGTGTGCAGCCGCGGCCTCTGGCTGGAGCACGGCAAGGTGGTCATGGACGGCGGCGCGGGCGAGGTGCTGGAGGCTTACGGCGGCGAGAGCCACCCGGGGTGAAAAACAAGCTTCAACTAATCCCCCCTCCGGAGCGTCAACCAAGCAGGCCAAACGACGCGGTTATGCCCAGGCTCTTTGTGTGCGTAAACTCACGAATTCTCCCAATGGCCGTATTGGCCATTTTCAGCCCCGCCATTGCGTCGGCGCAGGCGGGTGGCTCCGACTGTCATGCCACCCCCAAAGAGACCCATAAAGAGCTTCCCTGGGCCGGGAACGCGGGCGAGATTCAGTGGTCTGCCGATCAGCTCGATTGCAAGGTGGACACGGGCGGCCTTCCCTGGATTACGGTGAGCGTGCTGCCGCCGGTAAGCGGCGCGGCCGGCCTGCGCGTGCTGCGCTACTCGGTGGATACGAATTTCTCCTCCGCCAGGCGGGAAGGCAAGATCGAGGTCGGGGACGCCACCGTGACCCTGGAACAGGCCGCCGGGCCGGCGCCGGGCATGGCGTTTTCGCCCGGCCGCCTGGATTTCACCATCGCCTCCGGAACGCCCCAGGCCACCAAGACGCTGTACGTGGGCAGCGAGGAGCCGCTGCTGTTCGCCGCCACCCCGGCGGCCGCGGCCCCCTGGCTCAAGGTGAAGGACACCTCCGACGTGACCACCCCGCAAAAGCGCCGCTCCTACCTGGTGACCGTAGTGGCCGAAGGCAAAGCCCCCGGCGTGTATCAGTCCACCATCGAGCTGGATGCCCCGGGCGCCTCCAACGCCAAGGAGGTCGTCCCGGTGACCATGACGGTGGAGAAGGCGAAGTAAGAAAACTTCTGACGCGTCAGGCGTTGGTGTCCGGTTCCCTCAGAACTTCATCCGGTTGCTGCGCCAGCCGCGCTCGATCGAGCTGCGCACTTCCTCGGGAGGACTCAGCTCGATGATGGAGCCGCGCAGGTCGCCATGTACCGGCACGTAGTGAATGTGGCGCCGGCGCTGCAAATCGGCCAGCCATTTGCGCAGCGTCTTGGCGTTGCGAATGCCGCTCGCCGACGACAGCAGGCTGAGGGTGATGCGGCAACTGAAGGTGCCCCATCCCACCGTCAGGCGGCAGATGGCTCCCAGCAGATCGCGCTGCGAAGAAAACGGCAGCGTGTTGTTCACATCCAGGTAGTAGGGATCGGTCGGCCACTCCGGCGCGGCCATCACGGTCTGCTCGGAATGCGTGATGATGCTGACGAATTCGGAGAGATCGTCGCCCACGAAACGGCTCAGTTTGGACAAGCCTTCCTGCGAGCGGCGGGCGGGCTGCATTGGTAGCTTGGAAGGTTGGTAGGTATCTATCGGCGGAGCCGTTTCCACCGCGGCGGCTGCTGCTGCTTTGGGGACCACGACCGGTCCCATGGAAACGGCCGCGCCGCCGAGTTGCGCGCGCATCTCCTCGGCGGCCTGCTCCATCAGACGCTGGCGCTCGATGCGCAGCACTTCCGACATGGACCCCTTGCCGTGCAGTTGGCCCATGAGGCCCTCGGGCAGAGGCTTCTTTTGTGAAATGGACATGGTCGGGCTTATTCCACGCGCTCCGCGCCCTCCACGCCGGCGCGGTCGCTGCTCTCGTTCAGCTTCACAATGGTTTCAATCGCGGCCTGCATGATGCGCTCGTTGATCTGCCGCACCTGCGCGGTGTAGCCGAGGTACATGGCCGTATTACAGTAATCCACGGCGTCGCGGATAATTCCGTTGGACGCCCTGGAGACGAGGGGAAAACAGCCCGGCGTAAACACGTCTTCCGGACCCCCGGCCACGCGCATGCGAAACTGCAGCGCCTGGGTCAGCTCCTGCTCGTCGAGCGGGTCGAGCGTGATGATGCCGCCGGCGGCCCGGCTGCGCAGAGGCCGGAAATCCGGCTCCGCCAGAATGGCCGCCATATCCAGGGTTCCGAACAGAGCCACCTGGATAAACTTGCTGGAATTGGATTCGAAGTTCAGAATCTCGCGCACCCGCAGCATCTGCCGGCGCGGAATCAACTGGGCCTCGTCGATCAGCAGCACCACCGTCACATTCTGCTGGTAGAGTGCCGCCATGTGTTCCTGGAATTCCTGCCACTGCTTGGTCTCCGAACGGCGCGCCCGGATGGCGAACTCGTCGCACAGGGTGACCAGCATCTTGTTGGTGGTCGTCCAGTGGCTGGGATTGGTGATGTAGCGGATGCAGTAAAGCTCGTTCATCTCGACGTCGTTCGAATACATCCCGAACAGACGCCGGGCCACCGTCGACTTGCCTACTCCGGCATCCCCCAGAATCAGGGTCAGACCCTGCCGGCTGTCGATGTTGCGTTGGGCCCGTTTGAGCGCTTTGGTGTGCTGAAAGCTGAGGTACATGAAGCGAGGATCGGGGCTGAGCGAGAAGGGATTCTCCTTGAAGCCAAAAAACCCGATCTCCTGGTCGACCTCGGAGCGTGAACGTTTGAGCTGCGTAACGGACGACACGGTAACTCGTTCATTTTATCCCGAAGGTTAGCGTAGTCAATGGGGTTTTCCCATAAAATTCAGTCTTTTCCGTCCTGTGCCACCGGATTTACCGTAACTATATCCTTAGTACTATCGAGTTACAGCATCCGGGGCCGCTCCGGAAGGCCCCGGCGCGGCTCCGCAGCCCCTCCCGGCCCCCCTGCCAGGCCTCCGATTCCGGCAAAACTCGCGTAACAGGGGTTTCCCCGATTGTCGGATTGGTAGGTAGGTTCATTGGTAGGTAAGTTGGCAAGAGGACCGGATTTTTGCCCGTGGCCGGCGCCCCCGCAGGAGACCCTGGAACCAGGTGCGGGAATCCCCCGATGCCCCCCGGCGCCCCACCGGTTCCGCCCGCTCCGGCCCGCAGCCGGCGCGGAAAGGCCCCGCGGCTCCGGCGGCCGCCGGTATCCCCTTCGGTTTATTGGATTTCAAGCTCCGAAACGAGGCTTTCCGGGGTTTCCTACCCAAGAGACCCGATTTTCCGGCCGGCGCGCCGTTCAATCCGGAAATAAGAGGATATCGAATCAGCATTTTGTCGCAATGCGCGAAGGCTCGAGCGCAGGTTCCGCCGCCGGCTCGCCCGCGGGATCGCCGGTACCGGCTTTCCTCGCCTCGGGCGGGCGTTTTTTGTAGAGTAGTTCGGCAAGCGGTGGCGGGGTGAATGAGACCAATTCCAACGTGCCAATGATCAGCCGAATTATCCGCGCGGAGCGGTGAGACCCGCATTTTGGTTGGTAGGTAGGTTGGTAGGTATCAAAGATGGTAACCGGTGTGTAATGGTGTGCGACGCAAAGCGAAAAAAGATCAAGAAGAGCATTGACATCATACGAGCAGCTCTTTATGATTACAGCTTGACTTGGATTGTGTATTACGTAAGCTGGTTAGGGT
>DATJMP010000004.1:0-11549 GCA_035508655.1 Bryobacteraceae bacterium | reverse complement strand
CGAATGAGCACAGGTTCCTAGGCCATACCGAGCGCGAACGCCGAATCAAAAAGCGTTTCACCATCGAGCAGGATGTCCGGTACAAGATGCTTTACGGGCAGCGCATCGCCGAGACCGGGACGGGAAAAACGCTGAACATCTCCAGCGGCGGCGTCTGGTTCACCACCGAAAGTCCTCTCACGGCTGGCATGCCCATCGAACTCTCCATGAATTGGCCCGTGCTGTTGCACGATTCCTGCGCCATGAAGCTCATGATCTACGGCTGCGTGATCCGCAGCACTGAAAAAGGTGCGGCAGTTTCCATCGAGCGTTACGAATTCCGTACTCAGGGTTCGCGCACCTTCCAGCAGCCGGTCCAGCCTGTGCTTGAATACCGCGCCCAGAATTAGGGCGTTTATTTGCAAATCAATCTCAGCTCCGCTTACCCGCGGTGGTCATTCACGTGCCAGCGTTCGGGCGGGGGTCGGCATGCTTTGGCTCGTTTTCGTCATCCTATTGGCTCTGTGGTTCCTCGGCTTGATGGCTTCATACACCTTGGGCGGTTTTCTGCACGTCCTGCTGGTCATCGCATTCGCCGTTCTGCTGATCCAGATGATCAACGGGCAGCGGACCGTGTGAAGGCCCGCGCGGCCGCCTCTCTTTTCAGCCCTACCACCGTTTTCAGTTTGCTACGATATCTCTTTCAGAATGTTACGATTTGAGACCGCTGGTGAGTCCCACGGCGAATGCCTGGTCGCGCTCTTGACCGGACTCCCGGCCGGCATTCCAATTTCCCTCGAAGCCGTCAACCGCGAGCTGTGGCGCCGCCAGCAGGGGTACGGCCGTGGCGGCCGCATGAAAATCGAAACCGACCGCGCCGAAATCGTCTCCGGCGTCCGCCATTCCCACACCATCGGCTCGCCCGTGGCCATCCTGATCCGCAATCAGGATTGGCGCAATTGGACCGAAGTGCTGCCGGTGGAGGACATTCCCGGCGGAGACCAGAAGCGCAAGCCCGTCACCCGCCCCCGTCCCGGCCATGCCGATCTCGCCGGCGCGATCAAGTACAATTTTCACGACGCCCGCTACATCCTTGAGCGCGCCAGTGCCCGCGAAACCGCCGCCCGCGTCGCCGTCGGCGCTATCGCCAAGGCGCTGCTCGCGCAATTCGGCATCCAGATCTTGAGCCACGTCGTGGCAGTCGGCCCTGTGGAACTCGACCGGCCGGCCGATTGGGAAGAAATCGTTGCCCTCGCCCGCCGCGATGAAGTGCTGCTCGGCTGCGTCGATCCGCCCGTCGAAGCCCGCATGAAAGAGGTTGTCGATGAGGCCTACCGCACCGGCGACACCATCGGAGGCGTTTTTGAAGTAGTGGCCCGCGGCCTGCCACCCGGCCTCGGTTCCCATATCACCTGGGACTCCCGCCTCGATGGCCGCCTGGCCCAAGCGATCGTCTCCATGCAGGCGGTCAAGGGCGTAGAGGTCGGTTTCGCCCGCGAAGGCGCGGCCAGTTTCGGTTCCCGCGTGCAGGACACGATCCATTACAGCCGCGAGGAGCACCGCTTCACCCGCGGCGCCAATCGCGCCGGCGGCCTCGAAGGCGGCATCACCAATGGTCAGGACGTCGTCGTCCGGGGTATGCTGAAGCCGATCTCTACCCTCCGCCGTCCGCTGGAATCCGTGGACTTGGCCACCCGCGAGCCCGCTCTGGCCGCCTACGAACGCTCCGACGTCTGCGTTGTGCCTGCCGCGGGCGTCATCGGCGAGGCTATGGTCGCGCTTGTGCTGGCCCAGGCGTTCTTGGAAAAATTCGGCGGCGATTCGCTCGAGGAAACCCGCCGCAATTACCAGGGCTACCTCGAACAGGTGAAGAGCTTTTGATATGGTTTATCCGATTGTGAAGTTCGGCAATCCCGTCCTCGAGCGGGAAGCTGAAACGGTTACTGAATTCGATACCCCCGAGCTGCACAAGTTTCTGGACGACATGTTCGAGTCCATGTATGCCGCCAAAGGCGTCGGCCTCGCGGCGCCGCAGATCGGTGTGGGGCGCAAAATCGCGGTCATCGACTGCTCCAACGGCGAACGGCCGGAAGACAAGATCGTCATCATCAACCCCAAGGTCCTGCACATGGAAGGCAAGCAGGTGGGGGAGGAGGGCTGCCTGAGCATCCCCGGCTTCCGCGAACAGGTGCGCCGCGCCAAGCGCGTAACCGTCCGCGCCCAGGACGCCAAGGGCGAGGAATTCGAAATGACCGGCGAAGATCTTCTTGCGCGCGCCTTCCTGCACGAGACCGAGCATCTTTACGGCCGCCTCTACATCACTCATATCAGCGCCCTCAAGCGTGACCTGATGAAGCGCAAAATCAAAAAAATGCAGCGCGCCGGGGAGTGGGGATGAAGCGCGCCGTGGTGCCCCACCGGCGTAGCGCCCTCCCTCAGCGCCAATTGCACCCGGTTGGCTGCGGAGCCGCGGACGCCTGCTCCAAATCCGAGCCATGCGTCTAGTTTTTCTCGGTACCCCCGAATTCGCCGTGCCTACTCTGGAGCGGACCGTCGAGGCCGGGCACGAGGTCTTGGCCGTCCTCACGCAACCCGACCGTCCGCGCGGCCGCGGCCAGCTTACTTCCGCCTCCCCGGTGAAAGCCGCCGCCGAGCGGCTCGGTTTGCCGGTCTTTCAGCCGGAACGCATTCGCCGTCCGGAAGCCGTCGAACTTCTGCGCGCGCTCGGCGTCGATGCCATGGTGGTGGTCGGCTACGGCCAGATCATCCCTCAAACGGTGATCGACCTGGCTCCCCTCGGAATCATCAACGTGCACGCCTCGCTGTTGCCGAAATACCGCGGCGCCGCTCCCATCCAGTGGGCCATCGCCAATGGCGAAACCTGGACCGGCGTCACCACCATGCGCATCGATGCCGGCCTCGATACCGGGGACATCCTGCTGCAGGAAGGTACCGCGATCGGCCCGGATGAAACCGCCGTGGAACTGAGCCCGCGGCTGGCGGCCATGGGCGCGGGTCTGCTGGTCAGAACATTGGGCAAGTTGACCGACGGCAGCATCGCTCCGCAGAAACAGGATTCGGCTTTGGCCACCTATGCCCCCCTGCTCAAAAAGCAGGATGGGCAAATCGACTGGGCACGCGCGGCGCACGCCATCCACAATCAGATCCGCGGCCTGCAGCCGTGGCCAGGCGCTTACACGGCTTTCCGCGACCAAACGTTGAACCTGTGGAGATCGTGCGTCAGGGAGCAGGAATCGGCTGCCGCAGAACCTGGGTGCATCATCGCGTTGCGCCCTCTGACGGTACAGTGCGGCCAGAGAGCTCTGGAATTGGGCGAAGTGCAGCTCGAAGGAAGGAAACGGATGGCGGGAACGGATTTTGTGAACGGACAGCGCGTCCGCGAGGGGGAGATTCTCGGATGAACCTGCCGCTGGGCTTTGCGTATTCGGCGGTCTACGCCGGTATCCGCCAGGTCGAAAAGAACGACCTGGCTCTCATCGTGAGCGGCCTGCCGGCCAACGCCGCGGCCGTGTTCACGCAAAACCGCGTGCAGGCCGCGCCGGTCAAGCTCAGCCGCCGAAACCTGTGCCTTTCCAAAGGTTTGGCCGGGGCGGTGCTCGTTAACGCCGGGAATGCCAATTGCGCCACCCGCACGGGCGATGCCGTTGCCGCCGCCACCACCCGCGCCGCGGCCAGAGTCCTGAAATTGCCGCCGGCTCAGGTGCTGCCCGCTTCCACCGGCGTCATTGGCGTGGAAATGGACGGCCGCAAGATCATTGATGCTCTTCCCGCTCTCGTCTCCGGCTTGAGCCCCGATCGTTTCCAGGACGCCGCCAACGCCATCCTCACCACCGATCTCGTTCCCAAGACCGCCTTCGCCGCGGTGAAACTGCGCCGCTCCGAGGTGCGTGTGGCCGGCATGACGAAGGGCTCGGGCATGATCCAGCCCCGCATGGCTACCACCCTCGGCTTCGTGATGACGGACGCGCAAATTCCGGTGCCCGCCCTGCGCGCCATCCTGAAGCGATCCGTGGAGCGCAGCTACAACCGCATCTCGGTGGACGGCGATACCTCCACCAACGACACGCTCCTGCTGCTGGCCAATGGCGCCTCCGGCGTCCGTCCCGATCCCAAGGAGATGGCGCGGGTCGAGGAGGCCATAGCCGAAGTGATGGAAAACCTGGCCCGCGCGATCGCCCGCGACGGCGAAGGCGCCAAAAAGCTGGTCACCATCCTCATTGACGGCGCGCCTTCCTCCGCCGCCGCTGCGCAAATGGCTCGTGCCATCGCCAATTCGCCGCTGGTCAAAACCGCCGTGGCCGGCTCCGACCCCAATTGGGGCCGCGTTCTCTCCGCCGCCGGCAATTCCGGCGTCGCGTTCGATCCCGGCAAAACCGATATCCACATGCAGGGCATGCTGGTCTGCCGCGGGGGCCTGGCCGCCCCCTTCCTGGAGGACGAGCTGAAACGCAAGCTGGACGCCCCGGAGTGCGAGATCCGCCTCACCCTGCGCGGCAAGGGGAAAGGCTCCGCCCGCTTCTGGACCTGCGATCTGACCGAAGATTATATTCGAATCAACGCCAGCTACCGGACCTAAGATGACCCGCCGCACCATGCTGTTGGCTCTGGCCGCCGCCCGCGCCGGCGCCGTCGATCCAGCGAGCGAGGTCTGGAACGTCCTCACAGCCATGGCCAACGCGCTCAGCGCCAGCGATTCCGCTGCTTTCCTCCTCTTTTTCGATTCCTCCATGCCGGGCTTCGACAGTTTCCGCCTGGCAGTGGCGGGACTCCTCAACGAGTTCAGCGTGGAGTCTTCCATCAACCCGCTTCAGAATGAGGGGGACAACCGCAGCCGCACCCTGGAAGTGGATTGGTCGATGCGCCTGGTGAGCCTCAACGACCTTGATGAAGTCGTGCCGCGCGAAACCAACGTGACCCTGAAGCTGGAGCGCCGCGGTAAGAAATGGAAAGTGGTTTCCTTCCAGCCGGCCAATTTCTTCCAGGCGCCACCGCACGGCGGCTTGCCCCCGCAGCCCAAGCTCTGAAAACTCTCTACCGTGTGTGGATTTCGCGCACCAATGCCGTCTGCGCGTTGTGTTGCGGCAAAGGCTGGTGAAACGCGACGATCGCGTGTGGGGCAAGGCTTTCCAGCCGTACTGCAACCGCTCCCAACTGCGACCCCGAATTGTCCGTCACGTCGAAGACCAGGTCCGCCACATGAATCAGGTGGTTCGTGTCGTTGCGAACTTTGCCGGAGAGCATTTGCGCCGCTACCCCGGCTTCCACCACTTCGCAATCCGGATCGGAATCCGAATGGTAGGTCTTGTCGAGGTCAGGCAGAACATTGGCTGTGAGTTCGCCGGGCTTGGCCACCGGAACGGGCCTAGCGGGTGCGTCGGTGTCGAAAAAATTCCCGAGTGCGAGAACCATTAGTACCGCCACCGCCAGCACCGGTGTTCCCACCAGCAGCGCCAGCCGGATCTTCTGGCCGCGTGAACGGTTCGTCAGGTACAGCGGATCTGCAGGACCGGAGCCCGCAATAAACTGCTCCAATCGCCGCGCAATCGCATCGGCACGGTCCAGAAAGTTCATAACGGCACCTCCACGATTATAACGTTCGCTGCCATACAGATCGAGGGTGTGGCGTACCACCCACCGAGGTACCCCGCATGCTCCCTTAAACCCCGCAGGAGAACCTATGAAGTCAATTCCCACCCGTTTTGTCCCCATCTTGGCGTCTGCCGCTTTGGCTTTGGTACCGGCGGCATTCGCGCAAAATACCGCCAACCGCCTGACTCCGGCCGACACCACGTTCGCCCAAAAAGCCGCCGAAGGCAACATGGCGGAAGTGCAGTTGGGAAACCTGGCCCAGCAGCGAGCCGAAAACCCCAGCGTGAAAGCCTTCGGTAAACGCATGGTGGAAGACCACACGCGTCTCAATCAGGAGCTCCAGTCCGTCGCCAGCCGCAGCGGTGTGAACCTGCCCCCTACCCCCAGCACCAAGGACCAGGAAGAGTACAACCGCCTCTCCAAACTGAACGGAGCAGACTTTGACCACGCCTACATCCAAGCCATGATCGCCGCCCATCGCGCCGATCTCAAGGAATTCCGCCGCGAATCGGACCAGGGGACCGATCCCGAAATGAAGGACTTCGCCACCAAATCCATTCCCACCCTGGAAGAGCATTTGAAGCTGGCGCAAAGCGCTGCGCGAGATATCAAGAGCGAGAGATAGCCTATAGCCGGTAGCGGTAGCCGCGCCACGCGATGGTACGCCCAAACGCGGAGGAAACCAGTGCCGCCAGCCACAGCCACGTGGCCAGGGGGACCCACAGCGCATGTACCCACTGGTGGCGCCGGAACCACTGTTCGCATTGAGGCAGGGCCGCTTTAGCCAGCGTGGCGCGGTTGAGTCCCTTCAGCATGCCCGGAGAAAGCTG
This sequence comes from Bryobacteraceae bacterium, assembly GCA_035508655.1. Taxonomy (GTDB): domain Bacteria; phylum Acidobacteriota; class Terriglobia; order Bryobacterales; family Bryobacteraceae; genus DATGMB01. The sequence continues at coordinate 5,130 of DATJMP010000004.1, read as the reverse complement.
CGCCACCAGCGCCCATTCGGCCAGCCGGCTGCCGCGCATCGCCGCCGCCACCGAGGCCGCCATCCCGCCGCAATAGAAAACGTGCGCGACCAGCGCCGGCCACCACAGCCGGGGCGCGTATGCCCGCGTGATCTGCATCTGCCGCCGCATCCAGCCGAAGAAGCGGCCGCCTCCGAGTCTTTCGTGGCACGGCACCAGCGCTCCCGGTGCGTAGGCGATCGTCAGGCCGGCCGCATGCACCGCCGCCGCCAGCGCATAATCGTCGCTGATCGTATTCTTCCAGTGCTCGGCTACGCGCGCGTCTTCGAACACCTCTCGCCGGATAGCCATTGCCCCGCCCCATGCAAACGGGTTGTCGCCGGGCCCCAGCCTTCCCCCCGCCACCGCATCCCATACGCTGCGCATCAGCGTCCAGAAGGTGGGCGGCACTGGCGTAAACCAGCGGAAACCGGTTGACGCGCCCACCCCCTTTTCGTCCAGCGGCGCCGCCAGCGCTCGCAGCCAATCCGGCCCGGGCCGGCCGTCGGAATCCGCAAACGCGAAGATCCGGCTCTGCCGCCGCGCCATCCGGACCGCGGCAAGCAGGTTCTGCACCTTTTCGCCGGTCCTCGGATCGTCGCCGTGGGCCAGCACCACGCGGATGCGCGCCGGTAGCACGCCTGCCGGAATGTCGGCCGCCGTCCGCGCCACCGCGATCAGCTCGTAATCCGGGTATTCCTGCGCCGCCAGAGCCGCCAGGTTCTCGCGCAGCCCTTCGTCCTCTCCTTTGATGGGCACAATCACCGTCGCCGCCGGGAGGGTTTCGGAACGTGGCTGGTTCAATCGCGCCGCCACGTAATCCGCTCGCTTGCGCTCGCCGCGCAACGAAGCCCACGCCAGCAGCAGCGCCGGCCCTACGAAGAACCAGTACCAGAACACCAGACGTAGGATAACAGGGCGCTTGGGAATCCCGGAACAACGGGCGCGCAAGGTCTACCTGTTTTGCAGATGGGTGAGCATAACGGATTTGCAGGTCTCCAAATATAAATCGATTTATACTGAACGGTTCCGGGGCCCTCGAGAATTGAAACCCCGGCTTTCCAGTTGTGCAACGCGTAGAAAAGTAAGGCGCCATCGTGAACGGAAGCCCACTGAACCCGCCTGACCCGCACGACGAGTTGGGTGACCATGGAAGCGGCAGAGCCGGAGGGGCCCTCGCCGACATCGGCAGGAAGGCTGCCGTCTATGGCTTCCGCCACCTGCTGCAGAGCGTCGACTACCACCTCATGCGGGGGCTGGCTACTCCGGACAAAGTCGCCATGGTCTTGACGCATCGCTGTAACTGCCGTTGCGACATGTGCGACCTCTGGCGGACGGGACATGCGGGCAATGAGCTCCCTGCCGAACGCTGGATCGCGCTGCTCGATGAATTGCACTCGTGGACCCGCACGCTGCGCGTGTTTTTTGTCGGTGGAGAGATCCTGCTGAAGCCTGGAGTCTACGACATCGTCCGCAAGGCCGTCGATCTCGGGTTCACCGTCAACCTCATCTCCAATGGGCTGGCCCTTCGGTCCGAAAGCACCTATCGCAACCTGATGAACACCGGCCTGAGGTTCATCACCTTTTCGGTCGACGGCAAGGATCCGGCCATTCACGACCGTCATCGCGGAATTCCCGGGCTCCACAGCGTCGTCACCGAAACAATTCGCCGCATGAAACGCGAGCGTCCCGCAATGTACGTCTCGCTGATCTGTATCATCATGCGGGAAACCGCACCGCAGTTGGCCGAATATGCGCGGTGGGCCCAGGAAATCGGCGTGGACCGCGTCCTGTTTCAGCCGGTGGCCGAGCCTCCGGGCCAGCAGGGCAAACGGGCCGGCTGGCATCGCGAAAGCGACCTGTTCGTCCGCGACCTCGAGATGCTCGAACACTCCATCGACGAGCTGCATCGATGGAGCCGGCACTCGGCGCACATCGTGTTGCCGCTGCGCGCGCTGCGGCAGATGCGGGAGTACTTCGTCCGTCCGGAATCGTTTCAAATCAGCCGGGGCCACTGCATGTTGGGCCAGACGGACCTGCAGATCGATCCTTCGGGCATCCTCTATATGTGCGATGTCGAGCACACCGCATTCGGGCATGTGGACGACGGTCCCCTTCGGCAAGCCTGGACAAGCGAACGGGCTCGCGCCGTCCGCCGTGCGATCCGGGAATGCCGCCGCCCTTGCTGCCTGCTTTGCAATCGCTCCCCCAGGTTCTGGGAGAAGGCGTCCACATTTCTGCGCTACGCGCGAGCGGGCGGACTGTAGACGGTGGCTCCGCGGCCATCCGGCCGCTTCCGGAAGCACCGCTCCGATCCGCCATAGGACAATAACAGCATGTGGTCGCTCCTCCCCGTTCTGTTTTTCGCCAGCCAGGTTTATTGGGCGGCCCGTCTTTTCAGATGGGGGAGGCGGCGCGTTCGCAAATCGCTCCACCTGGCTGTCGCGGCAGCGGGGGTGCTCGCGATCTACGCCTTTTTCTTCGCCTACACGTTCGGATACTTCGAAAAACACACGCCCACGCATCTGACAGCCGGAGAGGCATTTTTCACGGCCCCGTTCGATTGGTGGATCGCGGCCTCCGTATTTAGTTTCCTTGTTGCCGTTCTGGTGAGCCCCCTGAGCCTGCTTCGCCGGCCTCGCAAGGCCATCGAATCGCCCGAGCGCCGCGTGTTCCTGGAGCGAGCCACCAACGCGGCCATCGCGTCGCCGTTCGTGCTGGGCGCCTACGGCCTGCTGTACGGCCGGCTCAACCTGGAAACCACGGCGCCGCGTATCCGCCTTGCGCGGCTGCCGAAAGCGCTCCACGGTTTTCGCATCGCACAGCTTTCCGACCTCCACATCGGCCCGTTCATGCCGGAAGAGCAGATCCGCCAATACGCCGGCATGGTCAATGCCCTGAAACCGGATCTGATCGTGCTGACCGGCGATTTTGTCACCTTCGATCCCACCACTGCGCCGGCGGTGGTGCGCGCGCTGGCCGGCCTGCGCGCGCCCCTGGGCGTGTACGGATGCCTGGGAAACCATGACGCCTGGGCGCGGGTGGAAGATTGGCTCACCGCGGCGTTCGCCCAGGTGGGCGTCCGCATCCTGCGCCACCAGGCCGTTCCCATCAACGTGCCGGGCGGCGGATTCAACCTCGTGGGCGTCGATTTCCAGACGCGCCGGCCCTTCGGGCGTTCGCCGGTCGTCGGACAGTTTCTCCAGGGCGTGGACCGTCTGATGGTGCCGGACCGCGTGAACATCCTGCTCAGCCACAATCCGGACACCTTCGACCGCGCCGCCGAAATGGGCGTCGATTTCAGCCTGGCCGGGCACACCCACGGTGGTCAGGCCGCGCTCGAATTCATCAGCCCGGAAATCGCTCCCAGCCGTTTGGTAACGCCATATGTCTCCGGGCATTTTGAGAAGCCCGGCGGCCAGCTTTACGTCAACCGCGGCATCGGCACAATCGGCGTCCCCATTCGCATCGGAGCGCCGCCGGAGATCTCGGTCTTCGAGTTAGTCGTATAACTACATCGTTACCGACGAATACGCCCTAGCCTTCACGGACCCGGTCTGAGCCGCGACCGCCAGGGAGCGGTCTTGTCGAATAAAGCACGCATCACGGGGTCGAGTACGTTGCCGATTCATACCGGCTCAGGCCCACCTCGAGTAAGTCCGGCTGAAGAAGCAACACCGTGCGGGAGGGATAATAGCGGAGAAGTTTTTCGTTCTCCGCCGCGCCCAGGTCGCGCGCCCACACAATCCGTGCGGAATCGATATCCGCTTCGTTGTACACCCATTCGTTCTGAAAAATGTGGTGCGGCGCATAGCGGACGAAAACCAGCAGCCGCCCCGGTATGCGGTCGAGCGCCCTGGCTACGGCGATGCGCCGCGCCGGGTTCTGATGATTAATCGCATTCCACGTTTCGTAAGGCCGAACGGCCATTGAGAAATCGCTGTTGTCGGCCGCGTGCACCGCATACCAGAAGAAAAACTGCGCGCCGCTCACGCAGAGAATCAGCGCCGCTGCTTCCCATCCGGCCGAGTGGCCGTGGATGGTCACGCGCGCGAGCCGCTGCAGACCTGTGATGACCACCAGCACAAACAGGCAGGTCACCGCGGCGATGTAATGAAACTGAAAAGCAGGAAAGAAGTTTGTGCCCAGCGCAAATAGCGCAAGCGTGAGGGCAACCCAGAGGAAGCGGTACTGGCGCAGGGAAGACAGAAATGCCAGCGCGGCCAGATAGAGCGGCGGAAGAAAGAAGAATCGATAATACCGGATGCGGTATTCCATGCGTTCCAGATACGTGGCCGGCGTTTCCGGCCCCTGGTGGAACGCCATCTGCATGCGGTAATCCATCGCCTGCTCCGGCGTGAGTGCGCGGTGTGGAACTGGAGCGGACTGAAACGTGAACCCGGCCGGCACGCCGTACTGATACTGGCTCAACTGCTCGGGCATCGTCAGCCAGGCGCCGGTGACGGCGCGGTTGTGCGCCAGCGTCAGCAGAACAGCCGGGGCGAACGCAACGAGTGCGAACCCGGCGAGCCGAACCGGAATTCGAAACAACCGGACGCGCCGGATTTCCGGCAGAAAGAACAGCGCCACGGCGAGGAATAGAAAGATCGATTCGAACGGGCGGATCAGAAAGTGCAGGCCCAGCCCGGCGCCCAGCAGCACCGCATCCAGCGGACGCGCCGATTCCCGCAGGCGCGGAAGCGCGCCGAAAACCAGGCAGCCCGCGGCAGCGGCCGGCGCTCCGCCCCAGTAGCTGTTGGTCCACTGGCTGAGCGGGCCGAATTCCATCGCCGCCAGCACGCCGCCGGCGAGCGCCCAACCGGGAGTGGTCCAGCCGCGCAGCATCCAATAGCAGAGCGAGCAGAGCCCGGCTACGCCAAGCAGCACACCGGCCCAGGGAAGGCCGAACAGCATCCAGCCGAGCGCCATTACCAAGCCTTGCCCGAGAGGGTAAATCGAGCTGTAAGTCGGCTGCTGGAGCACGAAAAACGTCTCGAAGAATTGCGGGAGCGAATGCGGCGGATTGGCCAGGCGAAAATGGCGCAGGGTATCGGCGGCGAGCAGGTGGGAGAATTCGTCGTAAATGTCGGGCGTGGGGACCGGGTGGTGTGC
>DATJMP010000003.1:0-9140 GCA_035508655.1 Bryobacteraceae bacterium | reverse complement strand
ACTTCACCGGCCAGGAACACCAGGCGGGGATGTTTCACCTGGGACACGGTAATGGTGTCGAAGGCGTGGACCTCCACGTTGGCGGCGGCGCCGTGGCCGCGCAGAACGTCCTGCAGGGGGAGTTCCAGCACTGAATATCTGCCGTCCCTCGAGGTGACGGCGCCGGGATTCGGAATGGCGCCGTTCTCGATGGCCCGGCTCAGGCTGATTGTCGAACCGGGATCCTTCACGCCGCCCGCTTCGGCCAGAACCGCGAACAGCGGGGTGGGCTTTTCCACTTGAAGGATGCCGGGTTTTTCCACCGCACCCGAAATGGTGATGGGGTGGCTCTTGACTTCCGAAACAAAGACGGTGACTTCAGGGTCGCGCACGAACTGCTTCAAACGGTCGGCGATCGCTTTTTGCAACTGCTCGGCCGTCATGCCGGCGGCGTTGAGGCTGCCGACCAAGGGGAGGTTCAGTTGGCCTGAAGGACCGACGCGCCAGGACTTGCTGATCTCGTCCACGTTCAGCGCCATGATGGTAACGGTGTCATCGGGGCCGATGGCGGCGCGATTAAGATCGGCCGCGAGCGCACTGCCCCCGCCCACTCCGTTCGTACTTACCTGGGGCAGGAACGCGCAACCGAGAATCCATGCAAAGGCAAATGCAATTCGCATAACTAATTCAGATTCAGGCTCAGGCTCATCGGGGACGATTGTCCCTGTGAGTTGCTGGCCGTTATCGCAACGGACTGAATCGCGTTCGCGTTGCCGTTCACATTGATGATCACGGAAGCCGTAAACTGGCTGCCGTACGAAACACCGGTCTGGCTCTGGAACCAGGTACTGAAGTTGGCTTCGGTGTTGATGTTCAGGCTGGTAGTCTGCAACTGCGCGCCCGACGCCGGCGTGAACTGGAGATTGAGCGCGGCGACGTCGCGCGTGGTGGCCAGCCCGGTAATGAGAAGTTCAAAGCTGTTGGCGGTAGTCGCTCCGAGCCGCACGTTGCTGATGATTGGCGGGGCCGCGGCAATGGCCACCTGGGCGGTAGGCGCCGGATTCGGCGTGATGTTCGCTGACGCCACCAGGAGGCTGGCGGTAAACGTGATGACGCCCGCCACCGAACCCGACTGAAATTGCACCTGCTGGGCCGAGCCGAAAACCGCGTTAAGGGTATTGGCGGGGATGGTGAAGTTCACCGATTGCCCGCCGTTGGCGAATTGAATATTCGGATCGTTGGCGAAGGACGCCGATGCGAACGAGAGCGTCAGGGTCCCGCTGATTGGCAGCGCGTAAGGCTGGGAGAGCGCCAGCGAGATGGCCGGCTGCTGCAGGGGGCTGACGGTGGAGGGCAGAGTGCCGAACACCACCCCGCTGATGGGCGGCGGCTGATTGCCTACCCCGCGCAGACTGGCGCTGAACGAATCGATCTGCAGCGTCCCGGTCGCCGTGGCGGAGGAACTGGGCGTAAAGGTGATGTTGAACTGCACGCTGGCGCCGGGACTTAGCGTAGCCGGAAGAGACGGCAGGTTGGAAACCGCGAAGCCGGTGCCGGTCACGCTGATGCCACCGATGCTGCCGGCGGTGTTTCCGTTGTTCGCCACCACTACCGCCGCCGTGGCAGTCGAACCCAGATTCGTGTTGGGAAAGACCAGCGTGCCGCCATTGGCCAGAGAGTTCGTCGTGGACCCGATCAGGCTGGTGTAAGTCAGGCTGGCGCCCAGGGCGACCGCGCTCAGAGGGAACGAGGCGGTGCCGATCGCCAGCGTTCCCGGCGCCGTCCCACTGGCCTGCGGGCTGAACACCAGCGTGAAGGTGAAACTACTGCCGGGCGCAACCGTGGCGGGCGTGGGCGGCACGTTGGTAACCGCGTAACCCGCCCCGGTCACGGTCACGGCTCCGATGTTGGCAGCCGCGTCGCCGCCATTCACAACCGTAAAGGTGGCCGAGACCGTGCTGCCTACGTTCGTGGAAGGCAGCGTGACCGTACCTCCCGGCGTCAGCGTCGACGATTGCGAACCCAACGCAAGCGTATAGGTGAGGCTTGCCCCGGTCGCCTGCCCGGAGAGTTGAATATTGACCGGGCTCACTCCGGCATACGCGATAGTCAGCGAGCCGCTGGCGGCGCCCCGCGCGGTCGGTTGGAACGTGATGGTGAACTGTATGTTGCTGGTGGGCTGTACGGTGGTGGGCAGAAGCGTAAGACCGGAGACGCTGAAGGCGCCGCCGGACACGGTCACGCTGTTGATGGCGCCGGGCCCGGTTCCCGTATTGGAAATGATAAAGGTGGCCGTTGCGGTCGATCCGACGTTGGTGGACGGGAAGGTCAAGGTACCGCCATTGGCGATCGCTACCTGGTTGCCGGTGGGCTGCAGGATGTAGCTGGTGATGAAATTCGGCTGCTCGCCGGTGCCCTGCAGGACGAAACTGGCGACCTGGCTCGCCGTTCCGCTGGCCAGGGTGATGTTCAAGGCTCCGCTGACGACCCCGGCGGTAGTGGGGGCAAAGGTAATCTGTACCGGAACGGTAGCGCCGGCGGTCACGACCGTACCAATGGGACTTTGCGCCAGCGCAAAACTCGAGCCGGTGACCGACGCCTGGCTGATCGTCCAGTTGGCATTGTTATCGCTGATGATCAAAAAAGTGACCGTGCTCGACGAGCTGATCGGCGTGGCGGGCGCTGTGATGTCGCCGCCCGACAGCACCGGAACCACGTTCGAATTGGCCGACGTGCGGTATTCGAAGCTGAAGTTCTGGGCGTGTGCAACGCCGGCCAGTCCCAGCAGGAGCGCAAGCGGAACGAGACGGGAAGACCAACGGTTCAGCGGCGCGTCCATATGGCGGTTCCTCGGTGGACATCGGAGCCGGCAGCGGCGGGCGGAACGAAATATGCCGTCCCGCCTTCTGCGGAATTGAGGAGCAGCAGAGCCTGCGTCCCGGGATGGTTGAGAAGAAGCAGGCCGGCGTCCAGCGGATGGAAGCGTTCCGCCGCGCCCGCCAGCGTGACCCACGAAACCACCGCGGTATCGAGATTGATGACGGCAAGCTTGCCGGACCCGTCGATCACCGCGGCGTGATGAGCGTCGACGGCCGCCACATCACCGGCGGAGGTAATGCCCTGGGCCGCGCCGGCCAAGGTGCTGATGGTAGCCGACGAAGCAAAGTTCTGCACCAGCAAGACGTCTCCGGTCGTGCCGTTCCCGAGTACGGCGTCCGTTCCATCCGCCAGGATCGCGGCGGACGAGGCGCCAGAAATCCGGGCGATGAACTGCGGTCCGGCACCGGAGCCGGCGGACATGGCATACAGGCTTCCGTCGGCGGCGAGCAGCAGAGCGGTAGAGCCCGCTTCATTCAGCGCCAGCACGCTGATCGAACCGGCCTGACTGGCGTCAACCGGAGTGCCGGCCGCCGGATTGCCGGGAAGGCCGGAAACGAACTGTAGCTGATGGGAACCATCGGAATACAAGATGGCAGAAGTGCCTGATCCGCTCAACACTATGTTCGAGGCTGCTACGGCGCCAGAGAGGGGCGCGACCGTCGGCTGGCCGGTGTGCAAGCCCGTCGCCAGGAACACATTGCCTCCACGCGTCCCGGTCAGGAGAGCGTAATCCAGGCGAAGGGAAACCGCGGCCAAGCCCGCCGGAAAGGGAAGCACCAGCGGACTGCCCAGCGTGGCGCCGCCCGGCATTCCGTTGATCGGCCGAAGCGAGTGGCTACCGTCGTCGAGGACGTAGCCGGATACCGGTCCCGACATCACCGCCGCGGCGAGCGGCGACGCCAGACAAGCTACAAGAAGAAAAAAGAAGGCGGCGCGTGAGCTCATCGCGGCCCTCCAATCGTGATCGCTCCGACGCTCAGGGTGGTCGCCACCGTTCCGGTGCCGGAGGTGGAGGAGTTCGAGCCTCCGCCTCCGCCGTGCAGGGCGGCGGCGACGGCGATACCGCCCGCCGCACCGGCCACGGCGATCAACAACTTCAGCTTGTTATGGTTGTTGGGCCGCAGGGTCGGGTCCCCGCCCGCCAGCGTGTTGGATTGCCTGATCTCCGCGCGCCCGGACTGTCCATCCTTGGAGGCGAGCACGCTGATGACGAACGAGCCCTCCACGTGATTCGGATGAAGCCCCGGGGCGGAAGCCCTGCCGTCCTCGCCGCTGGTGGCGATCAGCATCTTGCTGCCGTCGGCAAAAGTCGCGCTGGCGCCCATATCCGGCAACTGGAACACGACCTTGGCTCCGGCCACCGGGTGGCCGTCGGCGTCTCGAACCTCGACCACGGGCGTCCGGACCTCGCCGCGGCGGATGTCGTTGAAGGCGCCCTCGCCGTCAATGATGTTGACCACCAGGGCCGTATCCGCGGCCGCGCCCACGCCCGAGCCGATCAGAACCGCAAGTAAGACGCGACGCAGCCTGAAATCGATCGATCTCAACATATTCCTCCGATACGTCTCACGATTGCGCCGGGCCAGGTGCCGACCGGCGCCGATGGTACTAACTGGCTATACCCCGCCACCGTGTTCCTGCGGGAGTCCGGATTCAGGACGCTCCGCCGGATTGCCTTCGCCCAGAACCCTTCCGATCACTCCACTTACTAACTTGATTAATTTGTCCAACTCTTGCAGACGGCCGGTGAGCGTAAGAAGGTCACCGCCGATCGTGGACTTACTACCTCCTCCTGTGTCGACACTGGCCAGCACGGCCTCGCGTGCGAACTCCGACATGCTGCGGGCGCCCGTGCTGACGCATACGCGGCGCAGCGCAGCGTATTCCTCCGGATCGAGCCGGAACGTAACCAAGCGGCTTCTGCTTCTGAGTACGGCCAATTTCCACCTACACCGCGAATTTCGACGCCGTCCGTGGCGGCGCGCCGAAGGCTCCGCTCATCTCTCCCATGCCACAGCGAGCCGCAATGGCAAAGGAATCGGCCGCAGGCGCGGCCGGTGCAATTACGGCGCGGTCGAGTTCCACCGCGACCGAACGCCGCAACAATTCCACCGAAAGCACAATGCGCCAGTCGCTTTTAATCTGGAGCAGGATGCCTTCCACGCCGGCGAGAGGGCCTTCCTGAATCCGCACCTTCTGTCCCACCGAAAGATAGGGAAAGGGCGCCGCCTGAGCTCCCGAAGCTACGGCGCGGCGCAGGGAATCGATTTCGGCTGCGCTCACCGCGGCCGGAACCCGGCCGAAGCCGACGATCAGCTTGACGCCCGGGGTAATCAGGATCGGGAGGCGGTTGGAAAGCTCGAACCGGCAGAAGAGGTAACCGGGAAACAGGGGAAGTTCCAGTTCCTTGGTCCGGTCCGACCATTTTCGCCGGCTTTTGTAGAGGGGTAGAAAATGATCGAAGCCTTTATTCTGGAACTGGGTGGCCACGAATTTCTCGCGGCCGGCCGCCGTGCGAACGGCGAACCACTGGGGCGGGAATGCGCAGTCTTGCATGTTCCTCCGAGAATTTCCAAGTGCGCGGTGCGCCGGGCGGTCTTCGCCGGTTGGGCTCAACGGGCACGCTACCGCGATTGGAGACCCACCTGACGTTCTTATAGTTCCCTAACGGTTCATCCCGTTTCAGGGGCGCACTAGATAGAGTGTCGCCGCCTGTGATTTTCGAGTCAAGACAATAAACCGCACGGTCTCTTTCTATTTGTCATCCAGCAGGCAGTTTCACTTGAGAACGACGCAGTTATAGCGCACTTTCTCACATCTGCGCGTTCTTCGGTAGATAAGATAATTTCCGTATGAGCGCCGGCGCCGCAGTAGTACGGTTTGCGGTAAGAGCGGCGCATGTATGCCACTTTGCTGCGCCGGCCACGGAAAGTCAATTACGCAAAATTACCCGTAGTATCCTCGGTGACAAGCATGCCTGTTAGGAGCAAGTAACCGCACCAGAGCGTACCAGGAAAGGTCGCCATTCGGCCCGTTTCAATAGCCCGCGGTCACCACGCGTGAGTCCACCAGGAACTTTTTGTAGTCGCTGAAGCCTATGTCCAGCTGCATGTGAAACCCCTTGACGAGAAGCAACCGCGCGGACCCCTCGATCGCAATCTGTTTCGGCAGCCACACTTCCTGGTTTACGCGCGTCTGTTCCATTACGATATGTGCGCCTTTGGCGACGCGAAGCAGAAAGGCGCCGAAGGTCACGGGAGCCAGCGTTTCGGCATCCATCTTGATCCAGTCGCCATCGGTCTTTGAGATCCAGAACCGCGCCTTCATCTTGGGCAGGATGGCGCCCGCCGTGGTTTTCGGCCGGTAACCTGGCTTCGGCGTGGCGTCGATCACGTACGCCCGGCCGCCGTTCAGCGATTCCTCTCCGACCAGACGGAAGTCGAAGGCATCCGGCAATTCTCGTATCGGTTCGCGCTGCTTCTCCCGCCGGCGCTCCCATTCGGCGATGCGGCGCCGACGCTGCTCGGGCGTCTCGTGCCGGCGCTCTTCAATGTTCGCCGCCAGCTTGTTCTGCTCGGCCTGCTGCTCGGCCGCCGAAAGAGGCTGGTCATTGCGCGCTACCAGGCGCCGGTACGGCGAGCCCTCCTGGAGGGTGACATCCCAGGTGCGGATGCTCTCGCTCTTCACCTTGCCGGACCCGTCGAACTGCCGCTCCACCTGGCGCTGCAGGTAGGTGTAATTGCGGGCTGCCGCCAGGTTTTTCTGGTCCAACTCAAGCGAGCGCCGGACAATATCGCGCGCGTCTTGCGCCCCCAGCAACAAAGGACAAAGAAGGACCAGGCCGAAGCGACGCATAGATCCATTCTACGGCGGGCCTCGCGTCGGATTCCGGCGGCGACCTCCGGCAGCCCTTCCCGCGCCCGGCGTTTAAGGTGAGCTTTCGGACATTCGGCGCGGCGCCGGCTTCCGCCGCGCGCCCGTCACCGCTGGGCGGTCACCATCGGCGCCGACGATTTGCGGTAGTCGCTATAAGTAACTTGCTCTTCGAAATTGTGGTTGAAGAACAGGAAGGTCCGCGCCGCCGCACGCGCCTCGATTCGCTTGGGGACCCATTGCCCGTCCGGCAGCCTCATCTGCTCGATGGTGATGCGTGAACCCTTGGACAATCGCGCGATGAAGAATCCGAAGGAAACGTCCTCGGTCGCTACAGCTTCCGCTTTCACCCACTGTAAGTCCTTCTGATCGATCCACAATTTGCCGCGCATGGCGTGAAACATATGCGCATAGCGGGAGAGAGGAACATAACCGGGACGCGGCACGGCCTCGAGAATCCAGGCGGGGCCGCTGGGCAGATTGTCCGTCCCGACGATCGTGTAATTGAACGCGTCGGGCACTTCCAGCATATAGGCACGCTCGGTTACAAGTTTATGAAACTGGCGCTGTTTCTCGGCTGGAGACAAGTGACGTAGCTTAGCGAGTTCGGCCTCCCCGCGGGCCATATCCTCGCGCGCCAGCGGCTCGTTGTCGTGGCGGATATGCTGCTGATAGAAATCGCCGTATCCCAAAGGGATAAGGTCGTAAACGTCGTCGCTGACGCTGCGCACGGCGCCCTCGGGGTTAAACTCGCGATCCAGGTCGTTCTCCACGCAAAAGTACTCGAGAGATTGGCGCCAGGCGCTTTCTCCGTTCCGCACGGATTGGCGAACCAGTTCGCGCGGATCAGGCTGAGCAGCCAGCAGAACCGAACCGAAAAGGAGCACAAAGGCGGGGAGGCGGGCTGAGTGCATCACTCCCCGATCGCAGCAATCGGACCGCCGCGCCCGCGGCGTTAGGTGAGTAAAGCAGCGAAACGGGAACCGGCGCGGACGATCGTCTGATTTCGCTCCGGCCCGGTCGACACGGAGCCGACCTCGACGCCGGTGCGCTCTTCCAGAAACGCCAGATAATCCTTGGCGCGGGCCGGCAGCTCGTCGTATGACGAAATACCGAACGTGGAGCTGCGCCAGCCGGGAAGGCACTCATAGACCGGCTCGAGCTTTTCGATCTCGCGAACGGTCGGCGGAATCTGGGAGATGGCGCGGCCTTCCAGGCGATAGCCCACGCAGACCGGGATGTTATCGAACTCGTCGAGCACGTCGAGCTTGGTGATGATCAGACTGTCCAGGCCATTGATCGCGCCGGTGTAGCGCAGCAGCGGTACATCGAACCAGCCGCAGCGCCGCGGCCGGCCGGTCACGGCTCCGAATTCGTTGCCCCGCTTGCGGATCAGGTCGCCGGCGCCGTCCAGAGCCTCGGTCGGGAAGGGACCTCCGCCGACCCGCGTAATATACGCTTTGGAAACCCCGATGACGCCCGTGATTCGGGTGGGCGGCACGCCGGTGCCGGTGCAGGCTCCGCCGGCGGTGGCGCTGGATGAGGTGACGAAGGGGTAGGTGCCGTGATCGATATCCAGCATGGCCCCCTGCGCGCCCTCGAAGAGAACAGTCTGGCCGGCCTTGATGGCATCATGCAGCAGCGCGGCGGTGTCGCAGACCATCGGCCGCAGCCGCTCGGCGAAGACTTCGTATTCGTCGCGGACCCTGGCCGTGTCGGAATCTTCATAGATCCCCAGGGACTTGGCGATCTCGACCTTTTCCTGCATCACGGAATCGAACTGCGCCCGGAAGAAATCCCGGTCGAGCAAGTCGGCGATGCGGATCCCGCGGCGGCCGGTTTTGTCTTCGTAACACGGTCCGATGCCGCGCGATGTGGTGCCGATGGAGACGCGGCCGGGCCGCGCCTCGGACATTTTTTCCATCATCCGGTGGGCCGGAAACAGGACGTGGGCACGGTTGCTGATGGCGAGCTTTTGCGAGACGGGAACCCCGGCGGATTCGAGCGTCTCGATTTCCGCCAGCAGCGCGGCGGGGTCGATTACCAACCCGTTTCCGATGACGACCCGCTTGCCGCGAAGGATGCCGCTGGGGATCAGCTTGAGGACGAATTTGCGCTCTCCGATAAAAACCGTGTGGCCGGCATTGTGACCGCCCTGATAGCGCGCCACGATATCGAAGCGCTCGGAGAAGAGGTCGACAATCTTCCCCTTGCCCTCGTCTCCCCATTGGGAGCCCAGGATAATAACGTTTTTCATGTGATCCGAACCGATTATTCTAGCAGCCTGTGTGGAAGAGCTAGCCGTCTGCTTTCCGCCCCGCTGTCCCGGCACCAGCCGAGGCATGGAGGAAAGGCGAGACCGGCGTTGGTTTTGGCCCCACTCGCTGTAGCGCCCTGCCGCCTCCCGG
>DATJMP010000002.1:0-2300 GCA_035508655.1 Bryobacteraceae bacterium | reverse complement strand
CACACCGGGATGGCCGTCACCGAAACCAGCACGCCGGTGTAGCCGGCCAGGGCCGCTCCGAAAATGCCCGAAAGGTATCCGCACAACTCGCCGATCGCTCCCGGCCAGCCGCGCCGATTGATCAGCAGTCCGGTAGCGATCGCCGTCGGCGCGGCGCCTGAAAGGATCCACACGCCCATGTTCATGACGGATGTCGGCCGGAACACCCGCATCATGTAAAGGAACCGCAGCGGGCGCCCGAGATCGTGGACCAGGAACGCCGCGCCCCCGGTCGAGCCGGCAATCCCGATCCAGTGACAGACCGCCGCCAGCCGCCGCACCTCCCGCCGCTCCACCGGGCACATCAATTGCAGTGCCGCACCCAAAACCAGCGATGCTCCCGCCGCTCCGCCGAGGAAATAGTAGACCGGGATGTCGAGACTCCACACCGAAGGCTTGAGCATCGGGCGGTCGTAGTAGGACGGGTCGGCTCCGGTGATTTCAGGCACGCGATCCCACGGCGCAGGCGCGATGCTCTCGAGCCTCCAGTCGCTATGCTCGGCACACTGCTGGGCCGCCTCGCCGGCCAGCACCGCCATAGCGCTGTCCACATCCCGCCCGTCGGTGGTTACCGGGTCGGCTGTCTCGGGGTAGCGTACACGCTCTTCGTGGTTGGCCGTCATCCTCTCGTCCTCACCGCCGCCAGCGCACCGGCCAGCGCCACGCCTACCAGTCCCAGCGCGGCAAAGGCAAACGATCGCCACGCTTCTTTGGCGCATTTCACCGGCGCCTGCGGCTCCGGCGGCAGGTTATAGACTTCAGGACGGTCGGCCAGCAGGAAGAATGCGTTCAGACCCTCCGTGCCGGGCTGCGACGCGCTGTCTGCGCCGTAGAGATACGCCTCTGCCATGCCCTGATCGTGGAGATGGTTCACGCGTGCGCGGGCGGTTTCCCGCAATTCGTCAAGGTCCCCGAACTTGATGGAATCGGTAGGACACGCCTTGGCGCAGGCCGGCTCCATGTGGTCTTTCAGCCGGTCGTAGCAGAGCGTGCACTTCCAGGCGCGGCCATCGTCTTCGTGGCGGTCGATCACGCCGAACGGGCAGCTCATTACACAGTAGCCACAGCCGTTGCATATGTCCGGCTGCACGTACACCGAATCGAATTCCGTGCGTACGATGGCGCCCGTGGGGCAGCTATCCAGGCAGCCTGCGCGCGCGCAGTGCTTGCAGACATCCGATGAAAACAGCCACGAGAACGCGCCGGCATCCTGGTTCGAAAGCGCCATCGGCCGCTCGATGAACGCGACGTGCCGCCACGTGGAAGCACCCAGTGCCACCGTGTTGTCGTAGGACATGCCGGTGAACAGCAGCCCGTCGTCCGGCAATTGGTTCCACTGCTTGCAGGCCACTTCGCACGCCTTGCAGCCGATGCACAGGGTGGTGTCGGTAAAGAACCCCTTGCGAGGCGAGCGGTTGGCGGTGTCGGCGCGGGCCGCGCGGGTCTCCAGCGTGTGTGCCTCCGCGGCGGTGAGCACGGCTTGCATTTAGATGTGGCCCTCCTTGATCTGTTCGGCCTTGTAGCCATGGCTGGTTTCGGGCCGATGGCGTGCGGCCGGCAGGTCGCGGTCGTTCGCGCGCGAGGGCAAACGCGGCACCAGCGGCCCGCTGGTCGCGTGGCGCCGCTCGCGCGAGCGGCGTCCCGCTTCGACCTGCACCGAAATCGCCTTCGTCTCCATAATGGCGACGTTCGGATCCGCCACGAACGGAAACAGCTCGTTCGGACAGTCGCCGCGCACGATTCCTTTGCTGGACCAGTGGTAGGGCATGCCGATCTGATGCACGACGCGTCCGTTCAGCCGCAGCGGCCGCACGCGATTCGTCACCAGCACGCGCGCCTCGATTTCGGCGCGCGCGCTGCGGATGGTTGCCCACCCGCCGTTGCGTAGCCCGAGTTCCGCCGCCAGCTCCGGCGAGACCTCGTAGAACGCTTCCGGCTGCAATTCCGAAAGCCACGGCAGCCAGCGCGACATACCGCCGGCGGTGTGGTGCTCGGTTAAGCGGTACGTGGTGAGCACGTAGGGGAAGCGCGGATCGTCGAATGGCTGGTGGTACGGGTTGTCCCGCGGCCGGACCCACTCCATGCGCGCCGGATTGCACTGCTGCGCGTAGAGCGGATTCTTCAGGATCGATTCCTGAGGCTCGTAGTGCGTGGGCAGCGGCCCGTCTTCCAGGCCGCTCGGCGCGAAAATCCATCCTTTCCCGTCCGATTGCATGACGAACGGATCGATGCCGGAAATCGTGTCCTTGCCGCGTGCTTCC
>DATJMP010000001.1:0-5403 GCA_035508655.1 Bryobacteraceae bacterium | reverse complement strand
AATCCGCCCCACCCATAAATCACGCTACCCAACCCCATACTCCTTCGCACTCCCCGCCGAAGTCGCCTTCACCGGCCGATCCGCTACCTTCTCCCGCAACATCTGCATCTCGTCCGCCGCCCCCGCCAGCGGCAGCCCGATCTGTCCCCCCTCCGCCACCGAACGGCAAAACGCCATCATGATCTCAAACCCCTCATAAGCGCTCTCGAAATTGCACGGATGCACCCGCGCGGGATCCTCCAGCCAATCCGCCATCTCCTGTATATAAGGTGGCATGTCCCGGTCGTAATCCATCGACCCGCCCCCCGCCGACGCCCCCTGCTTCGTCACCGCCCGCCATCCGCCGCCCGTCATCACCTCCGCGAAACCGTCCGTGCCCTGCGCCCCGATCCGAGCTTTCCGCCACCAGTAATCCACTTCCGGGACGTCCGGCGCGCCCGCCCCGCACTCCAGCACGCCCCGCACCCCGTTGGCGAATTGCACGAAACCCGCGATGTAATCGGGCGATGGATGCAGATCCGTCATCTTCCCCCGTCCCGCCGCCTGCGCCATCGCCCATTCCGCCGCCGCCCCGTCGTTGAACCAGCGCGTATATTCGATGAGATGCGAAAGCATGTGCATCATCCAGCCGCTGGCCGTGCCGTACACCGTATGCACGCGCCCCAATGCCCCGGATGCGACGATCTCCTTCACCTTCCGGTAGTGTTCCCCATACCGGTGCTGATGGCTCACCACCGCCTTCACTCCGCTCGCCTCCAGCCGCCGCCGGATCTCGATTCCCTCCGCGCTGGTCAGCGCCACCGGCTTCTCAAAAGCGATCAGCCGCGCCCCGCTCTCGATCCCCGCCTCGATCAACGGCGTGCGCAAATTCGGCAGCGTGCAGAAACAGAATACGTCCGGATGCGCCGCCTTCCCCACCGTGCGCGCATCCGTCCCCTTCACGCTCACGCCCAGCTTCGCGCCCGCCGCATCCAGCCGTCCCGCGTCGATATCGCAAATCCCCACTACTTCAAAACGCGGGTTGGCCTGAAATGCCAGGGCATGATGCATGCCCCGCTTTCCCATCCCCGCCACTACCACCCGGTATTTGTCTCTCATACGTTGCGGTCCCATTCGAGCGTCTTCTCAATCACGTAATCCACTTCCTCCGCCGTCAGCTCCGGAAACATCGGCAGCGAGACGCAGCACGCCGCGTTGCGCTCGGAATTCGGAATCGGCCCCGCAATGCGCGCCTGCTTCCCCCACGGATACCCTTCCTGCTGATGAATTGCGATCGGGTAGTGGCACTTGGCGTCCACTCCGCTCTTGTTCAGGAAGCCCAGCAGTTCATCGCGATGCTTCGCCTCCCGCGTCTCGATGACGTATAAATGGAACACGTGCCGGTAGCCCGGCGTCTCGTATGGCAGCGTGATGTTCCGCGCGTCCTTCAAACAAGCCGTATAGCGCGCCGACCATTTCCGCCGTAAATCGTTCCAACTGTCGATCTTCTTCAGCTTCGCGCTGAGCACCGCCGCGTGGATATCGTCCAGCCGGCTGTTGAAGCCCATGCTGTGGCACGACCGCTTTTCCGACCCGTGATTGCGCAGCCGCCGCACCGTTTTGTCGATATCCGCGCGATTGGTCACCACCGCTCCGCCATCGCCGAACGTGCCCAGGTTCTTCTGGATGATGAAACTGGTGCACATCGCATCGCTCAATTCCCCGATGCGAAACCCGTCGCCCCGCGCCCCAATCCCCTGCGCGTTGTCTTCGATCACCAGCAGATGGTGCTGGTCCGCGATTCGCCGGATCGCCTTCATGTCCGCGCATTGTCCGTACAGATGCACCGGCACCAGCGCCTTGGTGCGCGGCGTAATAGCCGCTTCAATCTTCGCCGGATCGATGCAATTGGTCCGCGCGTCCGAATCCACGAAGACCGCCGTGGCGTTGGCCACCCAAATGGCTTCCGCCGTCGCGAAAAACGTGTTTGTGGTCGTAATGCACTCATCGCCCGGACCGATTCCCAATGCCAGGAAAGTCAGCCAAAGGGCGTCTGTGCCATTGCCCACTCCCACGGCATGTTGCATGCCGTGATACGCGGCGAACTCCTGCTCGAAGCGCGCCAGCATCGGCCCCATCACGAAGTTGCCGCTCTCCAGAACCTCGTGCATGTTGGCGTCGATCTCCGCCTGGATGCTGTGATATTGCTTCACATGACCATAGAAAGGGACTTTCATGGCCGTATGGTATCGCGCTTCACAGCGCAAAAGCGTACCGCGCCTCAATCTCCGGTAACGCCTCTGGAAAAAATAATCTGCTCAATGCTGTCAATCACTTCCAGTCGCGATCCCCCGATTCCCGCCACGCCCGCATGCTCCCTTAAAACCGAGGATACCTTTATGACTGACGCATTCCCCCTATCGCCCATCCAGGAGCAGGTGCTCGACCTGATTGCCGCCGGCGCGACCGCCATGGACGCCGCCCGGCAGTCCGGCGTGCATCGCAATACCGTCCAGAATTGGCTGCGCCGGGAAGATTTTCAAGCCGGCTTGCGCGAAGCCCGCGCGCGCAAGGAGCTGTTCTTCCGCGATCAGGCCGAAACCCTGGCCGCCAAAGCCATCGCCGGCCTGATGAAACTGTCCGACGATCCGCTGGCCTCGCCCAGCGTCCGCTTGAAAGCCTGCATCATCCTGCTCGAGAAGGCCATCCTGTTCATGCCCGAGTCCTCCGCCGTCGTCCTTCCCGAATCGCCCGAAGCAACCAGCGCCGCGCCCGCCGAAGAGCCTGAACCGCCGGCCGATCCGCCCGCCCCCGCGGCATCTTCCGATCCTGAAATTGTGCATTCCGTGCACAATTGTGCACAACCCGCCCAGCCCGTAACCCCACGCCCGCCGGCCTCAGCCGACGCTTCCAGCCGGAAAATCGGACGCAACAAGCTCTGCCCCTGCGGCAGCGGACTGAAATACAAGCGCTGCTGCATCGGCAAAACCCCGTTGCAGTCGGCGTAGCCGTCAGGCTGCTAACAATTAGGGGTCTGCGGCTGGTTGAGCAGCAGCCGGAAGCACACCAGCACCGCCAGCATCAGCCCCAGGCACGCGATGACACCCGGATTGAACGATAAGTCTGTCTCTAATTCGTGCAGTAAGTTGCCCCACGATGGCAGTGGATCGGCGACTCCCAGCCCTAACAGCCCTAAGTTCGCCTCGCTGAGGATAAACAGCGGAACGGAGGTGAGAAACTGCGCCGCCAGCACCGGCTTCAGGTTGGGCGCCACCTGCCGCCACAGCAGACGGAAACCGCGGCATCCGCACGCCCGCGCTTGCAGCAGAAAATCGGAATCGCGCAGATCCCGTACGCCTGCCCGGATCACGCGCGCCGGAGCCGCCCATCCCAGCGCCGCCAGCAGCGCAAACGTGATCGCCACCGAAGCCGCCGGCGGCACGTTCAGCGGTAGCAGGGCCCGTGCCGCGATCAGCAGGAAAATCCACGGCAGTGACAGCATCAGGTCGATCGCCCGCCGCGTCACCCGGTCCAGCATGCCGCCGCAATATCCCGCGATGCCCCCGATCGCCGCCGCCATCACCGTCGCCACCAGCGCCGCCGCCGGCGCCAGCAGCAGCGAGATCCGTGTCGCCACCAGTAGCCGTACCAGCCGGTCGCGCCCCAGCGCGTCCGTCCCCAACGGAAATCGCCGGCACATCGCCGCGCCCGGAAAATCGCGGAATTGCTGCGCGTATGAACCCCCGCCGATCCAATCCGCCGCCAGCGCCAGGCCCATCAGCAGCGCCAGAAAGCCCCACGCCAGCCGCCGCGTCATGCCCGCGCCTCGCTGCGCTGCGGTGTCCACAGGTCGCCCACGGAATTGGCCACCTGCGTCCCCAGGGTCACCAGCATGGTGAGAGTCACCAGAAGCGGCAGATCGCGCGCCAGCGCGGCTTTCCAAGCCAGTTGTCCGATCCCCGGAAAATCGCAGATCACTTCCACCGCCACCGCCGCGCCGAATGCCATGCTCACCGAAACCCCCGCCAGCGCCAGCATCTGCGGAGCCGCTACCGGCATCACGTGCCACAGCAGAATCCGCCCCGGTGCGATGCCCCGCGCCCGCGCCGCCATCACGTGCGGCTGCCCCGCTGCCTGCGTCAGCACGTTTTCCAGATATTCGTACACTCGCGGAAATACCGCCAGCGCCATCACCGCCCGCACCGGCCCGGCATATACGAAGATCAACAGCGCCAGCGCCGCCGACGGCACGCAGAGGAGCGTCCCGCTGCACACCCCGGCCATCGTTTTCCAGATGCGCGCGGGCCAAATCAGGCCCGGCAGCGCGAACGCCAGCGCCAGCGCCCATCCGCCGGCCATCCCCACCGCCATCAATTGCGCCGTCACCGGCCAACGCTCCGCCAGCAGCCCCGATACCGGACGGTTCCAGTTGCGTGACATGCCCAAATCCCCGCGCAGCATTCCCGCCGTGTGCCGCGCGCAATATATAAGGATGTTGCCCCGCTCCGGCAGCGCCGCTTCCCGCGCCCGCAATGCCGCCGCATCCCGCTCGGGATCGAGCGCGTGCTCATCCACCCCGAACCCCGGGCTGAGACGCACCAGCGCGCCCGTCAGAATGCCTCCCACGATTACCGTCACCGCCAGCGAAACAATCAACCGCGCCAGTTGTCTCGACCCGCGCTTCAGCCGGCCCATCAGCCCACCTGCGCCTTCGCGTCTGCCTGCGCCCCGCCCCCGATCAAATGGATGCCCCGCGCCCGGTCCGCCTTATGCAGATGCTTCGATTTGTACATCCGCCGGTCCGCTTCCGCCAGCAATTGCTCCGCATCCGTGCCATCCTCCGGATAGAACGCCTCGCCGACGCTCAGCCGGATCATCCCCACGCTGGCCACCGATTCCAACGTGTCGCACGAGATGGTTTGAAACTCCGCAATGCGCTGATAGACCGATTCCCGGTCGCTCCCCGCCAGCAGGATCACGAACTCGTCGCCGCCCATCCGCGCCACATAATCGTACTCGCGGCAGTTGGCGCGCAGCACGTCCGCCACGTGCCGCAGCACCTTGTTGCCTTCCAGGTGCCCGAAGTGGTCGTTGATCCCCTTGAAGCCGTCCACGTCGCACACCAGCACTGTCAGCGGTTCCGCATTGCGCTTCGATCGCGACAACTCGCTGTCCAGGCGCAGAAACAACGAGCGCGCATTCGGCAGCGTCGTCAGATAGTCCGTGGTGGCCGAGTCTTCCGCCAGTTGGAACCGCAGGGCGTTTTCAATCGCCATCGACACCTTCGAGCTGATGGCCAGCAGAATCCGCAGATGATCGCGCGAGAACGCGTCCCGGTTCGCGCGATAAAGCGTCAGTACCCCGACCACCCCGCTGACGCCTTCGAGCGGCACCGACAGCGCCGCCCGCAGCGTGCTGAACTTC